>JALSSE010000072.1 GCA_026984415.1 Hydrogenothermaceae bacterium
TACAAATTCTTTCTTACAGTCTTCACAAAGTGCAACAACATCCTGAATAATCATTTCAAGCTCTGCATTTTCACATACAGTTTTTTCTTTAAAAGTATCAAAAGCTATTTTTAGAAGATGAGGTTCTATACCTGACATCTTTCCAATCTTTAAAACTACTTTTGAAACAGATTTTGCATTGTTTTCCTCTACTTGCCTTTCTATCAAATCCATTAAGCTTTGAACTACCGAAAATTCATGCATATTTTTATGATAACCTAAAAAACTTTAAATCTTGTAATATATTTAAAGTCTTTTTTCTTGTAGGTTAATAGAGGAAAATCATAATAATATGTAATGATTATATTGGTGTCTAAAATTATCATCTAATTTTGTTTCCCCATGCTTTTTTTCTGATGCTTTCTAATGTATTATCTCTTTCTTTCCATATTCCAGAAATGAATTCAAAATCAGGCTTCCCTTCTTTCTTTTCAGATTTTACACTTGGTATAATTCTATCTTTTGGTGGTATGTCAAAGGGTTCTAATTCTTATTTTATTTTTGGTAATAGTGATAAATTTTTTGTATAGTTCTTTATTGTATTTATTTATTACAAAAACTATTGTTTCCGCAATTTTTAAATAATCTTCTGGTTTATATCTGATATAAATTACACCGTTAATTTCTTCTTTTAAAGAGAAAGCCCACGCTCCAAAATCAGAGTCTTCAGTAAGTATAATTGCCTTTCATTCTTTGGCTAAATTTATAACTTCGTAATCAGAAATTCCCCTTTTCAATTCTATAAGGGAGATTATTTCAATATTATTACACTTAAGATGTTCAACTATTCTGTAATCTACATTCTCATCTGCTAAAATCTTAACTTTCAACTAATTCCTCGTTTTTAATAACATCTGCAGAGTATGAAATGGCAGCTAATATATCTTCTTTTGTTAAATTTGGATAGGCTTTTAAAAGCTCTTCTATAGACATTCCCTCTCCTAATTTCGTTAGTATAAGTTCAACAGGTATTCTTGTTCCCTTTATTATGGGCTTTCCTTTTAATATATTTGGGTCTGAAGTTATTCTATTTCTATACTCCATTTTATGTCTCCTAATTAAAATTTGTTTACTAAAATTATGTGATATAAAATTTTAATGTGTTCCTATCAATAACTAAATCTACCTGATATTTTATTAATGTATAGCAAATATATTATAAGAACAAGGCTTTAAATTTTCCAAAAATGGAAACTTTAATATAGTTCTAAATTTTCACTCTCTTTTTTTGATTTTTCATAAAGTTTTTTTCTTTTTCCTCTTAAATTTTGTGTCAGTCCTTCCAATTTGTCTGAATTGCATATCTTTAAAATCTCTAATCCTTGTATTAAATCATTAACTTCAGTCATTAGAAATTCCTAATATTTTATCTAATTCTTTAATCTTTTCTTTTAGCCGTTTTTTTTCTTCTATCAACTTTCTCCTTTCATTTATGAGTTTCTCGAGGTTTTCATCTGCCTTTCCTATAAAAATTGACTTTACTCTATCTCCTTCTCTTTTGGATTGGTATAAATATTTATAAATTTTGCCATCTTTTTTAATTTTCCGTATCCATCCAGAAGGTAAAGATTTGAGTCTATGTTCTATTACTTTTAGTCTTCCTAAAAGCCTTTCTTTTTCTTCTATTAAGATATTTTCTATGATTTTATTTTTCATTACACTACATAATATATGTTATTTGCCGTGTAGTGTAAATATTTAAAAGAACTTTATACTGATATATTTGGTAAATCTTTCAAATTTTCAGTGTGTTTCTCTTGTATAATTAAAAAACTTCTTAAATCTTAAGGATGCCGTTTTATAGTTTAGTTTTTCTCTATCTATTATCTGTATTCCTGCATCTACTTCAAAGGCTGATAAGATTTTTAAACAGTTATTATAGATACATTTGTCCCACAATAAAATTAAGAAATTCTTCTTTTTGAATTTGTCTCATATCTACTATCAGTTATAGGAGCTTCATATATATCTTCATTCAAAAACTTTAATAAAAGTTTTGTTTTTTTCTTATTCTGAACTGGAATCGTAATTTTCTGTTCATTTTCATCAAATAAATTACCTATTTCAAATTTATTTGCAAATTCTTTAGCTTTTGAAAACTTTCCTTTTTCTTGAAGATTATTCAAAATTTCGTTCTTTTGAATAAGATAAATATATTTCCTAATTTGAGTGTCTGCTATCTGGTGTAAATCTTCGATGTTATCAACATTTATTAATTCATTACTTCCGAACTCTTCTATCTCTTCATTTGTTGCCTCTCTATAATAATCTTTCATATCAAACAGTCTTGATATATTATGAAAAGACCTAAATAGTAGTGTTTGTTCGTTTCTTAAATAGACACCATCTATTCTTTTATCGATTATTATTCCTTTTTTATTAAATCTAACAAAATCATTCTGATTATAAACAAGTTCATACCATTTTTTATTACCTAAAATTTTCCTTGAATCAAAGGTTTGAAATATTATTTCATTTTTTTCTTGTTCACTGAATATTAAACCATAAATACTTTCTATTTCATTTATTTGAAGTGTTTCTAGATTTATGGTATTTGAAATAAAGTCAGTATCAAAGGGAAGTTCGAAATTTGCTATCATAAAAACTTGGTCATTATCTGGCTTAAACTCACCCGTAAATTCTACTCTTTCTACTCTTTCATGATTTATATAATCCTCTAATGAGGAAAAAATATAATCTTTTAGTTCCTGTTGAATAGATTGGGAAATTCTGACTCTTTTAATTGTAGTTTGTCCGTTTGTTCTTAACATAGCTGCAATGTTCATTCAGAAGCCCTCCAATATAAATTATTCTTCTTTTTCTATCAAAATATAATCGCTTGCCTGAACGACTTGTTTTATCTGCTTAGTATTAAATAACGCCTTCTTGGTCATAAGTATAAATTTAGCTCCATTTTCTACTTCTATTTCATAAAAATGAAATCCAAACAAACCTAACATTGGGTTGAAATGATAAATGTGGGTTGTGTAAGCTATGAAAAAAAACAAAGCTAAAATAAATATTAATATCTTGGTATCAATAGATATTAAAGGTAGCAAATAAACAAATATAAATGACAATACTTCTTTGTCTGCAGGTGTAACAGATTTTATTTTGATAGGAATAATCTCCAGCTTTGATTGGGCTAAAATAACCAAATAGTATGAAATTCCAATCATTGCAATTGCTGTGATTAAGTAAAATATTCCTATTATCAAGTTGGATTCTTTTCCAAAAAAGCTTAAAAAACTTAGGGTTAAAAATACAGGAGATAAAGAAACAGCAACCATAACAAATTGTAAAAATTTACTGAACATTTTTAACCTCTTATCTTCCTCTCTATTCTTTCTATCTCTTCATCTGTGAGGTTGTAGAGTTTATATACGAGATAGTCTATTTGGTTGCTGTACTGTTGAACTTTTTCCTGTAAGTCTGGTCTATGTTCGTAGTCTTCTCTATCTGTTAGCTCTAATATTTTATCTACAAGCTCTATAAATGGTTTTTGCTGGTCTGGTGGGATCTTGGGAATGGGGAGTTGTTCAAGTTTATAAATTTTTATTTCTCCATCTATGCCTCCGCCAGAATAAAATTCATAGAATAACCAATAAACAATTGGTGAGTTTAATAATGCTGTTAAATACTTTATACTTTCTCCTGTTAATGTGTATGTAGTGGCTTCTGCATAAAAACCTTTATTATCATATGCAAATTGAGGGCTTTTTATAATCCTTGAAAAAACAATCTTTTCTTTTTCAAATTCTTTCCAATAACCAATGTTATCTTGGGTTTCAAACCATTTATTTGATGTTTTTTTCCTTGTTTTTATTTTTTTACCTGTTTTCGGGTCAATATATGTTTTTCCTGTTTGTTCTAATTTTTTTCCAAAAGTTTTTAAGTATTCTTTTAATGCTGGATAATCATCAATGTTTAAATTTAGACTTGGGAATGTAGCTATCAAATACAACCCAGCCCATTTGTAATAATACCTTTTTATATCTCTACCCCTTAAAACTGGTTTGATTATAGCTTCTGTTCTTTTTCTTTCTTCTTCAGTTTTACAGTTATTTAAAATCTTCTGCCTTGTTTCCTCATCTATTATAAATGCTTCATTAAAACCTGTTAAAACTCCACGATAAATATTTACATCCCAATCTTTTAGTGGAGTTCCTATTTTTTCAATTTTTTCTTTTATATCTAAATCTTCAAAAGTCCATACTTCTTCAAGGAGTTTTTCCTGTGGAAAGCTAAAGCCTTTTTCTTTGCAGTAGTTATAAAGGTTTGTCTTCTCATCAAAATCATCTTCTATAAGACAGACATGAATATTATTTCCATTTGGT
>JALSSE010000073.1 GCA_026984415.1 Hydrogenothermaceae bacterium
AATTTCCTCCCATATCCTTTCAACAATATTTAAAGTTTGATAACCGAGCTTTCTTGGATTTCTTTTTAAAAAAATCAGAAATTCTTCTCCTCCATAACGTATAACTATATCTTCAAATTTTCTTGTGTTCTTTACTAATATTTTTGCTACTTCTTTTAAAACTATGTCCCCTGCTTCGTGTCCAAAAGTATCATTTATATTTTTAAAGTAATCAATATCAAGGAGTGCAACGTGATAATTTTTTAAGTTTATCTGGTCGTAAATTTCCTCTAAATAAGTTCTATTATAAAGACCAGTAAGGGCATCTTTGTAGGCTTTCTTTTTAAGATAATAAGATTTTACACCTCCATAAACAGTTCCATTTAAAATAATAAAACTAACCAAAATAAGACTGATTAAAAATATTTTTATTTTTGAAATAATTTCTGAAATTTCTTTTAGTTTTGTTGTTGAATAATCAACAGCTATTACTGCTTTTACTTTTCCATTTTGTATAATCGGCTTAAGGAAAGTAAAACCAAGGGTGTTTATATTTTCCTGAATAATTATTTCAGATTTTCCTGTATTAAAAACCCTATCCCAGACATCAGGATAGAGAGGCTCAAAAATCTCAAAAGGTTTTGCTTTGTCTTTTTTTGAAGCATCTAAAAGATACCTGAAATTATTTCTTGATTTAAAAATAATATAAATATAATCCATATGTTTTGTAGTTAAAGAAGAAAGCATTGTTTCTAATTCTTTGCTTAGGTATCTATCTTTTAAAAGAACAACAACTATGTCTTTATTTTTTATCTTTTTCAGGATTATATTTATTGTGTTATCCAGCATGTTATCAACATCTTCAATGTTCATTTTTAAAAGTTTGTTTTCCATTTTTGTTTCTAATTTAGGTAGTAAAATGTAAAGGTATCCGTAAATTAATATTGATAGAATTAAAAAGAGAATATAACCATGGATAGCACGAAGTTTAATCCTGTTTTTTATTACCATGAACTGTAAATTTCCTTTTCACTAACTATATATCTTTTATAATCGTCAGAAAGTTTAATATTGTAATCTTTTAACCTTTCTTTGATAAAAATGATATGGGGTCTTCCTTTTTTCCAGTATAAAGCACCTATACTTTCTGGTATTTCTTTCAATAAATTAAAATCAGTTGTCAGTATTATTTTATTTTTTAGTTCACTTATTCTTTTATATTTATCAACTATTACAATGTCTGCTTTTTGTATATCTTCAACAAGGATAAAATGATTTGAAAAGTTTATTATTTTTTTCCTATCGTAACCTATAACATAAACATTTATTTTGTTTTTATGTGTAATATCTTCAGCAATTTTTTCAAGGATTTTTATTTCATACTTTATATCTTTTTCATTTGTTCTGGATATTATCACCCCAAAACTTGTTTTCAATATTAATAAGATTAATAGTATTTTTATAACCAACTTCATTAAAACACCTTTTCAATTGTAAAAAAGTATTTTCTTTCCAGAGAATCGTACGTTCCTGTTTCAAAAGGTGTAAAATAAATAACCCTCAATGAATTATTTAAAAGATTCTCCCCTTTAAACTTAATACTCAATGTTTTTGTTATATTATAGGAAATTCCTGCTATTAAATCATAACTGTTTTTAATTTTAACATCTTTTATTTTGAAACCTTTTTTAAAAAATAATCCACCGTAAAAGTCAAATTTTTCAGCCCTTTTAAAAAGCTGTATAGAAGCTCCTTCTACTGAAGAGATATATGAATCTTCATAAAAAGATTTGTAGTAATTTAAAGAAATTTTCGAATCATAATTAAACCTGTATTCATAATCTAAACTTGTTAAAAAACTGTCTACATCGTAAGGTAAATTAACAGAACCATCTTCTGTAAATGTTATCAAATCCTGAATATTTACATATCCTGCCAAAAAAGAAAATCTGTGTTTATTGTTCTCATTAATAATCTCAAATGTCGCACCTGTTAGTATCTCCTGATTTAGCCTTCTATTAGGGGCAAGTTCTGTTTCAAAAAACGAAGGTGGAACATATGTTCTTGTAACAAATCCTTTTAAAAACCAATCTTTAAATGGGGAAGAAATAAAACCAATTCTTCCAATAAAGTCAGTAAAATTGTCATAATTTCCATTACGAAGATATCTATCTATTTTTAGACTGGTAAAAAGGAGATTTTTTTCAGTAATATTAAACTGGTTTTCTAAAATCAAAGAGTATATGGTTTCTTTATTAAATGTAAGAAAATTTTTACTCTTTTCATCTTTTACTGGGGTTTTATATCTTACCTGTTTCAGATTATTGTTCTTTTGTTTTATGGAAATAGCAGTTAAAAGTGAATTCCTTTTTGTATTAAATTCTTTTCCTAAATACAGATTGTATTTTTCTAACTTTCTCTCTTCATGGTAAAAAATAGGTGTATTCAGTGAAGGGGGAGGCTCGTAAATTGGTGGGATATAAATTCCCCCGTCTAAATAATCATTTTCCTCTCTAAAATTTCTATAATTTTGATTTAAAGAAAGATTTAATTTGAAAGATTTATCATCTGTAAAGTAGTGGGTTAAATTTATATCATAATCGTAAGATTTTAATTTTCCATCAGTTGGGGCACCATCAATTGACAACCCCTGAAATATATATCTGTTAACCCTTCCAAAATTAAACTGTAAAGAAGTATTTTTATAAATTAGATTTAAGTAAAGATACTTTTTAAATAGATTTCTAAAAATATTCTGATTGTGGACTTTTTGGGCATCAAAATTTAAAAATCCCTGATGAAAAAGGAATATGTACGAAAAATTAGGGGAAATTTTTCTTCCATCAAAAAAACTCATTTCATATCCACTTTTACTTGTTAATGTACCTCTTACCTGAAAAACATTTTCCCTTTCAGGTTCTTTTGTATACAGCTTTATAATCATTAAAGAAGGTTCATCTCCTAATCTTATAGACCCTGCCCCAATGTAAATCTCAATATGGTCAATATGGTCTAAAGGGTAATAATCAAACATATAAAAAGGATTATCCGTATGAACCGAACTAACCTCTTGGTTATCTATATAAAGCCTGAAAGAAGTTGGTGTAGCTGGATATACACCGGGGTTTGTCATATTTTCAATACCGAATCTGTTAACTAAATTTTGATTTAATTTTAGGGTTCTTAATACATCAGAAAGGGTGTATGCCTGCATTATTTCAAGGTCTTTCCTTGTATAAACAACAACATGACCTAAACTTTCAATTCTTGTTTTTTTTGATAGTTCAGATGCTTCTTCATATTCCTGTAAAAGTTTTGATATGCTTTCTTCAGAGAAAGATTCAAGGTTTAGAAAAATTACAAAAATAAATATAAAAAGCAGTATTAATCTTTTATTTTTCATAAATTACCAGTTTATATTGTTTTTATATTGTTAAAAATTTTTATCTATTATATCATTCATATAATTTATTTCATTTTAGTTAATTACAATTAGGAGGAAAATTTATGTATTTATGGATAAAAGCTTTTCATATAATTTCTTTTGTTTCATGGATGGCAGTTCTGTTTTATCTGCCAAGGCTTTTTGTTTACCATGCAGAAAGAAAAGATAATAAAGGATTTATAGAAGTAGTAAAGATTATGGAAAGGAGACTTTACTACGGAATAGGAATGCCTGCATTTACACTAACTCTTTTAACAGGAATTGGTTTAATTGCAATAAATCCAGAAATTTTTAAATCTGGACTATGGATACATATAAAGTTAACAGCTGTTGCATTAATGATTGCTTACTATTTTCACAATGGTTATATACGAAAAAAGTTAGAAAAAGACCAGTGTGAAAAATCAGGAAAATTCTTCAGAATTTACAACGAGATTCCAACAATTTTATTGATTATAATAGTTATAATGGCAATAGTAAGACCATTTTAAAAGGTTTAATGTTGCTAAATAAAATTTTTGTTCGGAAAAAATTAAAAGAATTTCTTTTGGAAGATATTGGTCATCAGGATATTACAACTGATAACCTTTCTTTTGAAAAAGATGTTAAGGCTAAAATCATTGCAAAAGAGGACTGCACAATTTGTGGTGTTGAATTTGCAAAACAGGTGTTTGACATAATTGATAACACTTTAGTTTTTTCTTTCTTTATACCTGATGGTTCGGAAGTTAAAAAAGGGGAAACTATTTTAGAAATTCAGGGAAACGGGAAATCTATTTTAAAGGCTGAAAGGGTTGCCTTAAATATACTTCAAAGATTATCAGGTATATCAACAAATACAAAGAAATACGTAAATCTCCTTGAAGGTACAAACACAAAAATCCTTGATACAAGGAAAACAACACCCGGTTTTAGAGCTTTTGAA
>JALSSE010000074.1 GCA_026984415.1 Hydrogenothermaceae bacterium
GTTCAGGTGTTAGGTGGATTTGTAGTTATAGGTCTGGTTATAGGTGGAATTTTCTGGTACAGGAAAAGAAAAAAATAATTATTAGATAATATCAGCCCTCGGTTCTCCCAAGTAAAACCCCTGAGAGTAGTCTATTTCAAGGGTTTTTACCTGATGGAATATTTCTTCAGAATGGACAAATTCGGCGACTGTGTATATCCCTAATTTTTTAGAGAAACCTACAATCGTTTCTACAATTATTGTTGAATAAATATCAGTATCAAGATTTTTTATTAATGAAGAGTCTATTTTTATATAATCAACATCCAATTTCAAGATAAACTCAAAATTTGAATATCCTGTTCCAAAGTCATCTATTGCAATTTTTGCACCGTACCTTTTTACCTCTTTAATAAACCTTGAAACTTCTTCAAAATTCTCAATACCTTCAGATTCTAAAATTTCAAAAACTATTTTTTGTGGTTCTGGAAAATTTCTTAATTTTTCAAATAAAAATGAAACTGTTTCTAAATTTAGAATATCACTTACAGAAAGATTTACAGAGAATCCATAAGGTCTATCTTTAAATTTTTCAAAAGCATTACTTATCACTTTTTTTGTTATCTCAGGGTAAATCCTTGCTTTCTTTGCAACATCAAGAAAATAGTTTGGTGTAATTATTTTTCCATCTTCATCTATAAGCCTTACAAGACATTCGTATTTTTCAATTTCCATAGTTTTATTGTTTACTATAGGCTGATAAAAGGTTATTATCCTATCTTCTTTGATTGCATCTTTTATTTTTTTAGTCCACGTTATGTTGTATTCATACTGCTTTTGAATATCAAGGGTTTCATCAAAAATCATAAAGGGTCTTCTTTTTTTCTTTGCTAATTTTAAAGCAATATCAGCTTTTGAAAATATGTTGTCTTTATCAACAGAAGCCCCTACTGTTATACTGAGGTGGATTTCATTATTGTTATAGACAACTGGTTTTTCATTTATTCTGGAAATCAATTTCAATAAAAATATCTCAAATTCCTGATGCGGAATAAATCTATCAACTAAAATTCCATATTCATCACCAGAAAGTTTATACAGATTAAAGTTATATTTAGAAACTATCCTTTTTAATCTTTTTGCTATTTCTTTTAAAATATAATCTCCAACGTTATGTCCGTAAAAATCATTCACTTCGTTAAAAGAGTCTATATTAATAATTGCAAGGATTGGATTAGGGGTTTTTTCTAAATCTTCTATTAGTTTAGACCTGTTAGGTAAACCTGTAAGTGAATCAACATACAATTTTTCTTTTAAAATCTGTTCGTTCTTCCTATGTAAAGTTATATCTTTAAAAAACCATACTTTTCCATAACAGTATTTATCTTTTCCTGTTACATAGGAAGAAAAAACTTCAAAAGTTCTTCCGTCTTTAAAAGATATTTCAAAGTTATCTTTTGATATATCACATTTACTTAAATCTGAAATCTCAAAACTGGAATTTTTTTCTAATTTTTCCTGTATTCTTCTTATAATTTTTTTCTGGGTAAGTCTTTCATTTTCTTTAAAATTTAGCATTTTTAAAAATTTGCTGTTTGTAATTATTTTTTTTCTTTTTTCATTTGAAACAAATAAAACTCCTTCTGGAAAATGGTCTTTTATTTTTTCAAGTAAAAGATTTTTTAGCTCTAATTCTTTTTCTTTCTTTTTTAACTCTGTAATATCTTTTAGAACGAGAATAGAACCAATTATTTTTGAATTTTCAATAAATGGTGCTACAACATAAAATATAGGCTTTTCTTTATCTCCAGTTTCTAAAATAAAATCTAAACCTTCTATCGTTTTTCCTGTTTCAACAACATCTTTAAAAAGAATATTTTTAATTTCTCTTTTTGATAGATTTTTTATTTTCAGATAGTTTGTTATAAGGTTTCCTTCTACTTTTTCATTTGTTATTCCTAACAGTTCCTTTCCAGCCTTATTGATAAATGTAATATTTCCTGTTTTATCTAAAACTATTACAGATTCTGGAATACTTCTTGTTATGTTTTCTAAATTTGCCTTTAATTTGTATAAATCCTGAGTTCTTTCAATAACAATTTCTTCTAACTTTCCTGCATAATTTTCAAATTTTTCCCTATCTTTTTCAAGAAGTTTATTTAGTTCTTCTATATAGCTTATATTACGGGCATTTACTATAATTTCTCTAATATTCCCTTCTTCATCCACAATTGAATTAACATTTTTTATAACTTTAATTAATGTTCCATCTTTCTTTTTAAAAATTGTTTCCTGATTTAAACATTTGCCTGTTTCTTTAACATCTATCATACATTGGTTATAAATAGAAATATCTCCTAAAAACTCTTTAATATTATGTCCGATAACATCTTCTGGAGAATAACCTAATGATTTATAAAAAGAAGAATTTGCATACTTTACAGTTCCGTCAGGGGAAATAGAAAATATACAATCTGGAGAGTTCTCTAAAATAGAGTAAAGGTAATCTCTTATTCCTTTTTCATAATCTGAAATTTTATCTAATTCAATCTGTTTTTTTTCTTCCATTTATTCTCACTTTAACTTTTAAACTTTTTATCGGTATTTTTCGATAAATTTTTATGTATGAAATATATACTTCTATAAAAATATGTATAATTATAATATCATGATAAAAAACATTAGTCCTGTTTCAAAAGAAGAAGCCTTAAAATACCATATAGGTGGAAAGTTAGAAATTAAACCTATAAAGCCATTCAATACCCAAAGGGACTTAAGCCTTGCCTATACTCCCGGGGTCGGATTTCCGTGTATAGAAATAGAAAAGAAATCAGAAAGTTCTTACGATTACACAAGGAAAGGAAATTTAGTTGCTGTAATTTCAAACGGAACTGCTGTACTTGGATTAGGAAATATTGGAGCTTTAGCAAGTAAACCTGTAATGGAAGGTAAAGCAATTCTTTTTAAAAAATTTGCAGATATTGATGTTTTTGACATAGAAGTTGATGAAAATGATATAGATAAATTCTGTCAGGTTGTAAAAGCAATTTCTCCAACATTTGGGGGAATAAATCTTGAAGATATAAAAGCCCCTGAATGTTTTGAGATTGAAAAAAGATTAAAAAAAGAGCTTGATATTCCTGTAATGCACGATGACCAGCACGGAACAGCTATTGTTTCATCTGCAGCTTTAATAAATGCCCTTCAATTAACAAATAAAAAAATTGAAGAAGTAAAAATTGTAATAAGCGGTGCAGGAGCTTCAGCGATTGCCTGCGGAAAACTCTATAAAAAACTTGGTGCTAAAAATATAGTAATGTGTGATAGTAAAGGGGTTATAAGCAAAGACAGGGAAGACCTTCCTGACTATAAAAAAGAATTTGCAGTTGAAACAAATGAAAAAACCCTATTTGATGCTCTGATAAATGCTGACATTTTTATCGGACTTTCAAGACCTAAAATAATTTCTAAAGAAATGTTAAAAGTAATGAATCAAAACCCAATAATATTTGCCTTATCAAATCCAGTTCCGGAAATATCACCTGAAGAAGTTTATGAAGTGAGAAAAGATGCCATTATAGCAACAGGAAGAAGCGACTATCCAAACCAGATTAACAATGTTATGGCATTTCCTTTTATTTTTAGAGGTGCTTTAGATGTGAGGGCAAGGGATATAAACGATGAAATGATAGTTTCTTCTGTTTACGCAATAGCAGATTTAGCAAAAGAACCAGTTCCAGAATATATAAAAGAAATATACAACGAAGATTTAGAATTTGGGAAAAATTACATCATACCAAAACCTTTTGATAAAAGGCTTTTATGGAAAGTATCTTCCGCTGTAGCAGAAGCTGCAGTTAGAACAGATACAGCAAGAATTAAGGATTTTAACGTTGAAAAATACATTCAGGAATTAAAAAACAGAATACAGGATTTTTTAGTAAGTTAATAAACAAAATGTATTGTGTATAGTTTCATGTCCACCACACCTGACTAATATAAACTCTCTGTCAAATCTATAAACTTTTTCACTTTTGATTTTTTTATTAAAAATACTCCCTTCGTTCTTTTCATTTAACTCTTCAAATACAAATTCCCAATCTATGTAGTTATCTTCATAAAAAACAGACATAAAATCTGAAAGGGTGAAAATATCTGAATATTCTTCAAGTATAAATTCCACAGATTTTTTTGAATTGTCTATTTTGCAGATTTTTAACATCTTTCCTTTTCTAAAATTTCTTTTATTTTATTATAACTTACATTACCCTCTCTAACTATTTTTATTTTACCATTTTCTATTTTTACAATTGTAGAAGGAAATTCATTTTTTACTTCTCCACTATCTATATATAAAT
>JALSSE010000075.1 GCA_026984415.1 Hydrogenothermaceae bacterium
TTAGACCTGAATTCTTAAACAGAATTGATGAAGTGATTGTGTTCAAACCACTATTTAAGAAGGAAATATTACAGATTGTTGACTTAATGTTAGCAAGTTTAAACAAAAGATTACACGAGAAAAATATACATGTAGAAGCTACACCAGAGGCAAAAGAGTTAATAGGTAAACTTGGATACGACCCAACTTACGGAGCAAGACCTTTAAGAAGGGCAATCCAGAAATATGTAGAAACTCCTCTATCTGAAAAAATACTTAGAGGAGAAATTAAAGAAGGTGATACAGTTATCATAGATGCTAAAGATGGAGAACTTGTATTTACTGTAAAAGAAACAGAAGAAGCTGAAGCGGAAACTGGAGCTTCTTAAAACTGAAGGGGCATTAAGCCCCTTTTTTATTTTGAAAAATTTTAAAAAGTGCAATTTTCAAAGTTGGGAAAGTTGATTGTCCCATCTTTAAAATCCTTTTAAACTCTTCTTTTCTTTCTTCTATATCATTATAGTAATCAATGATTTCTTTTCTAAAATCTGTGGATATTTCAGTTATTTCTTCTCTAAAAAATCTATACAGGAAATATTCAGATAAAACATACCCTTGTGTTATCAAACTTTTTATTTCCTCATCCCAGAATTTATTTAACTGGGTTCTTAACTTAGAGTTCAGTTCTGCAATATCTTTATCAAAAGTTAAAGGTGGATTTAATTCTTCAACAGGATTTTTAACATGCTGTTTTAAATGGATTAGAATAAATTTTAAACTTCCTTTATTTTTTTCACTGTAAAGTTTATCAATAGTTAACATTCTTAATCTTTTTCCCATAACATTACTGCTTCTTGATACTACTTTTAACGTTTTTGAGCTTAATTCTTTTACATAAAGCTGTCCTGATGCATCTGAACAGAAAACAAGTCCTATTTCTTTTTCTTTTCTATTTTTTATTTTTGATTTTATTACTTTTCTTTCAACACTTTCTAAACCCTGATTGTCATAAACACCGCCATCAACGAGTAATAGTTTATCTATTCCATAAATTTCTTTGTAATTCCCAAATTTTTCTTCATTGAAAACGTAAGGGGCAAAAATTCCCGGCACACATGCAGAAGAAGCAACAGCATCTCCAATTTTTATACTTTTTTTAAGTTCTTCTGACAGCTCTTCACAACCTTTTTTAGAAAAAAACTGGTAGAGGTGGCATTCTGTAAACTGGATTAATTGGTCAAAAAAGTTTTCTAAAGATATTCTGAAATTTTCAAAATTTTTAAAAGTATTTTCTAATTGATTTTTAATGAAAAACTGCTCTGATTTTCCTTTATCTGTTAGTAGCTCAAGTAGTTTTTCAATACCAAATTCTGACCTTAACCTGTAAATCTCTTTCTCGGTACATTTTTCATAGAAAAGTTTTTTAATTGTAGTATTTGCAAAAACATCTTTTATAGAAAGGTACTCACCAAACTTTGTTGCAGAAAATCTCCATAAATTCCCTGTGTTTAGATTAGTGGCGTTTATTATTAAATCAGGAACTTTTACTTGATTGGAATAGTCCTCATTATAAGTGTTTATATTAAATTCTGAAAAATCCTTCTCTTTGAAAATTCCTTTCGGATAGATTTTAAGTCTGTAAAGGTAAGGATTTTCATCTTTATCCACATCTTTCCATTCTTCTGGTCTGTTTTTTTGTTTCTTCCAGTAATCAACTATTTTTTTCCAAATATTGTCGTATATTTCCTTCTGGTAAACTTCTGCTAAAATGTTTGTCCTTGAGTAATCAGGATTGATTCCAGCTTCAATTAGTTGGATTAAATTTCTTTTTAAAGGCACCATAATTATATTTTTTCTAACAGCATTTAAAAATTCTTCCTTTACATTTTTTACAATTTTTACCACATCTTCTTTAGATGTATTTTCTTTTGTTTCTAAAAGATATTTTAGATGTAAGTAATAAAGCATTCCGATAATAGAACCGCCAGATACTGTTGATATAGTTGTTGCTTTTTGAAGTAAGCCTACTTCTGATAATTTCATTAAAACTCCAATGTGAAAAAGAGATGCCCTAAATCCACCACCTGACAATGCCAGAGAAAACTCTTTATTATCTCCCATTTTTTCCTCCTGTTAATTCTATTAAAAACTTAATCGAAAAATGTTTAGCATATTTAATCATATTTCTGTTAAATTATTTTAAGGAGGAAATTTTATGAAAATATGTACCTTTAATGTAAATTCAATAAGAGCAAGGAAAGACCTTGTTATAAAATGGTTAGAACACAGAAATAATGACATTGATATCCTATGTTTTCAGGAAATAAAAGTAGAAGATAAAGACTTTCCTTACAAAGATTTTGAAAGTTTAGGTTTTAATTGTTATGTCTATGGTCAAAAGGGATACAATGGGGTAGCTATTTTATCAAAAGAACAGTTATCAGAAGTTAAAAGAGGTTTTGGAGACGAATATTTAGACCAGCAGAAAAGAATAATTTCTGGAAAATACAGGGATATTAACGTTATTAATATTTATGCTCCCCATGGGGATTTAAGAGGAGGAGATAAATACTACTATAAACTTGACTGGTATGATAGGTTTATTTCTTATTTAAAGAACAATTACAGCCCGAAAGATAAAATTATCATTGTTGGAGATTTTAATATTGCAAGGGATGATATTGATGTTTATGACCCAGAACTTCTTAAAGATAGTATAGGAACAATGCCAGAGGAAAGGGAGAAATTACAACAGTTATTTGAGTGGGGATTTGTTGATTGTTTTAGATTTTTATATCCAGAAAAACAACAATTTACGTGGTGGGATTACATTGGTGGTGCAATCTGGAGAAATGAAGGAATGAGAATAGACTATATCTTATGTACTACTCCTTTACTACCAAATTTAAAAGAAGTTGAAGTTGATTTATGGCCGAGAAGGAGAAGAACTCCAAAACCTTCAGACCATGCACCAGTTATAGCTCTTTTTCAATTGTAAAAATTTAAGTTTTAGTTTATTGTATTAAATCCGAATAGGATTAAATAAAAGACAAACCTGTCAAAAGAAAAACCAATAAAATCAAATACTTGTGTTTAAACCTTTATCAGACAATAAAAAATTTATCTATTGACACCTACTATATATAGGGCTAATATATTTTATGTACACAATATATAGTATGTTTTGAAATTGACGAAAAAGAATATGAAAAGTATACATCTTTTTTGACAAAAAATCTTTACAAGGAGAGGGTAATGCTAAGAGATATTTATGTAGTAAAAAGAGATGGTAGGAAGGAGTTATTAAATTTAGACAAAATCCACAAAGTTCTTTATTGGGCTACAAGTGGTTTATCAAATGTTTCTGTATCTGATATAGAAATAAATGCACAGCTCCAGTTCAGGGATGGGATTACAACAAAAGAGATACACGAAATATTGATTAAATCAACAGCAGATTTGATTTCACTGGAAAAGCCAAATTATGAAAAAGTTGCTGCAAGATTACTGTTATTTCAGTTGAGAAAAGAGGTTTTAGGACAGTTTGACCCGATACCTTTAAAGGATTTTATAAAAAGAAATGAAAGATTATACGATATGGAAACACTCAATACATACTCAGAAGAAGAGTTAGAGGAGCTTGACGAATATATAGACCACGAAAGGGATTTCCTGTTTAAATATGCTGGATTAAAACAACTTACAGATAAATATCTGATTAAAGATAGAACTACAAACACTATTTATGAAACTCCCCAGTACATGTATATGCTAATTTCAATGGTTTTATTCCACAGATATCCTAAAGAAACAAGACTTGATTATGTAAAAAAATACTATGATGCCATATCCCAGTTTAAAATAAATCTTCCAACTCCAATAATGGCTGGAGTTAGAACAAAAATAAAGCAATTTGCGTCCTGTGTTTTAATTGATGTTGGTGATGATTTAGATTCCATATTTGCATCTGTACACGCAGTAGGAAGATACGTTGCAAAAAGAGCTGGAATTGGACTTAATTTTGGAAGAATAAGACCTGTAGGTTCAAAAATCAGGAATGGAGAAGTTATACACACTGGAGTTATACCTTATCTAAAAATATTTGAAGCAACTGTGAAATCAACCACCCAGAACGGTTTAAGGGGAGGTTCTGCTACTGTGCATTTTCCTTTCTGGCACTACGAAATAGAAGATATAGTTGTTCTTAAAAACAATGCAGGAACCGAAGAAAACAGGGTTAGAAGGTTAGATTATTCAATAGGTTTAAACAAAGTTTTTTATGAAAGGGTGATTAAAGATGAATATATAACTCTTCTATCTCCCCATGAAAATCCAGAGCTTATAGAGTTT
>JALSSE010000076.1 GCA_026984415.1 Hydrogenothermaceae bacterium
AGCTTCACCTAAAGCAAAAAGAATAGAAGTTAGATTCCCTGATGCTTCTTCAACTCCTTACTTGGCATTTACTGCTTTATTAATGGCTGCTATTGATGGAATTGAAAACAAAATTGACCCAGGAGAATCTTTTGATAAAGATATTTACTCTTTACCACCTGAAGAATTAGAAGGAGTTCCAACTACACCTTCTTCTTTACAGGAAGCAATTGATGCATTAAAAGAAGACCACGACTTCTTGCTTAAAGGTGGAGTTATGGACGAAGACTTCTTGGAAATGTGGATTGAAACTAAACAGGCTGAAGTTGATGAAATCAGACTTGTTCCACATCCAAAAGAATTTGAATTATACTGTGATATTTAATTAAATCTGAAGGCGGCTTAAAGCCGCCTTTTTTATTTTAAATACTCTTTAGTTGTACAAATAATTTATCTTCAGTTAACTTGTAAGGTTCTGGTATATTGATTTCTTCTTCTTTATAACCTTCTTTTTCTATTCTCAGTTTTTTTGGTTCTTTATCTTTTGTATAAAAAACAAACTTCCCCTCTGTATCTGTTAAGACTTCAGATATTTTGTTATCTAAAAGGTCTAACAACTCTACTTTAGCACCAATTATAGGAGATGGTTTTGGGGCATTATTTGTAATTATTCCACCAAATTCAAAAAATTCTTCTCTATTTTTTAATCCTATTTGCTCTTTTAAAATTCCTGTTAATAAGAAATACTGTTCTGTGGAGTTATCCTTTAACTTTAAAATTTCCCCTATTTTTAGCTTGTTAACATCTTCTCCCTCTGCATAAATGCTGGTCTGATTATCATGTAAATTTTCTAAAAGATTTATATTTAATTTATTTTCATTCCCTAATACCTTTACTTCTACTTTAGAATGGGAATGGGTTAATTTATCTTTAAGTTCTATTTTGTTTTCTTCAGAATCTACACTCTTAATTTCTGCGAATTCTGTTTTGTCTCCATCTAATATTATGATTTTTTGCCCTACAGTGAATTGTGCTATATCATTAACTGTTAAACTTTTAGAGCCTGCCTTTATCCATTTAGTTATAAAGCTTCCTGTATTCGTTAACTCAACTTTAAAAATATCTGTTGTATCTTTTCTAAATTTTGTCTTAAAAATAGCTGGATGTATTTTTAACAAAGTAAAATGTCCTATCTGTCCATATTCTAAAATCTTTGTAGAGACTAACTTTCCTTTTATATGCTTTTGTATAGAAACTGGAACTGTTACAGTAAGATAAACTGCTGGTTTCCAGTTTTGCTCTAATGTACTCCAGAACTGGCCTATTCCCTGTTCTTTAAAAGAATCTTTTGAAGCAACTGTAATTGGTATTTCAGGGGTGGGAGAAACTTTTTTTAAATCTCCTTGAAAATACTTCCTCGGTATATTTGTAAACTCAAATAATTTTGAATAAATAATACTCATAATATGGTGTTCTTCTAAAACTGCTTCAGAAGTTGCAGGACTCCACACAGTTATTACATAGTATAAATCTAACCTGACATCTGGAGGGGTTTTTTTATAAGTCCCATCTTTATTTTTTTTAATTTCCCACTGGTTGCTTCTTAACTGGGTATTTTCATGTATATCATAAAGGTATATATTTATCACTGGTTTTGTCCCAGAAATTTTACTGACCCATTCTTTATTTGGTATATCAAAATCTATTTGGTAATCACTTTCTGGTAATTCTTCCCTCAGTATCTGCTCAATTGTCCCATCTATATGACTAATCATTTTTTATACCTCCATTTTTAAGCTACTTTTATTTTGTCTTTATTTGAGTCAATTTTTTTAAACTCTTCTTCAAACTCTTTATTCCATTCTGAATTATGTACCTTTTCAGCTATTTCTTTTTTTCTTTTCATTCTTTCTTTAAATTCTTCATAGGTTTCAAATTTTGCCTTCCTCCTTTCTTCTATTATTTTTCTTGCAAATAGCCTGTTTATACCAAGAAAATTTGAAATTGTAGACGCAGAATCTTTGTTTAAATTTATTTCTGTTATCTTTTCATTTTCAAAAAAATAAGAACTAATATTTTGACTGATTTCATTATTTATAACTTCTCTGATTTTTTCTAACTTTTTATTCTCTTTTCCGTAAATATCTGCAATAGCTATAAGTTTTTTAGGAACTAATTTTTCTGCTTCCATCACTTCTTTTATTTTTTTAGGGGCATAATTATAATCAACTGGTTTTCTTCTTCCATACTCTGCATGGACGTAATAGTTTATAAACTTAATTTTAGAACCTTCTTTTTTTATGTCTTGCAGTTTCTTCTCTACTTTATGGAAATGACTTTCCTTACTTCTGTTATTGGCAGACTGGGTTAATGGAGTGAGATTTCTCCAGTCTCTTCCTGTTCCTCCTAATTTTTCATTTAAAAAATGACCTCTTACATAGTAATAGTCCTTAGAACCTGCAGATGTTCTTCTTTTACTCAGGATTCTCCATTTTTCATTATTTACACTTGGAGGGGAACCTTCAGGAGTAGTTTTTGTTATATTCTCTGCATAAGCTAAAGTTCCAAATGTACCTTCATACAAACCTCCATACCCTATTTTTGTTTCTCCAAATTCCTGTGTTTCTATTTTTGCCTTTATTGTGCTGAAAAAGGAGTTTATTTTGCTGTTTTCCTCTGGTGTAAGCTCTTCTTTATTTCTTATCTTTGAAATTAATGAAGCATACTCATTTCTTATATCTGGATAATCCATTAATGGATGGTATATAATCTCCTCCTCTGGACTACTTTTTATGAATACTCTTCCATCTTTTCCCTTCATATAAATCTGGTAATTCTTTCCATTTTTCTTAACAGAAATTTTCTTTTTCCACCAGTTTTTTATTAACATTACTCCCTTTTTTAATACTATTTTTCCTTTTTCAACAGCCTTTTCTTTAAGTTCTTTGACTTTTTCAACTGCCCTTTTACCTGCTTTTACAATCCACAAATTACTAACCTTTTCAACAATCCAGTCAACAGCTTTATCAAGAAGTTTATCTACTTTAGATCGTATTTTCTTTATTATGTTTCTGATTGTTTTTGAAATTCCTCCTAACCCTATCATTCTTGCAAAAAAACTGATAACAATAGGAACTGTTCTTCCGAGGGTTTTCTCTATCCATATGGAAGCTTTTTTGATTTTCCCTGCGGCTATCTCTCCAATAGAATTAAAAACTGCCGTTACTACTGAAGCTATACGTTTGGCATTTTCCCAGAAAAACATTATCAATCTATAAATATTTTGAATTGCTTCAATTATTGCCCCAACTGGATTCCATAATTTTGCAAGCTTTGATATTGCTTCGGTTATAATTCTTGTTATTACCCAGTTTCTTATCTTCTCAATAAAAATAGACTTAATTGTATTAAGGAAATTTCCAAATTTTTCTGAAATAA
Source organism: Hydrogenothermaceae bacterium (assembly GCA_026984415.1). The sequence goes on from JALSSE010000076.1 coordinate 3,418, forward strand.
AATCTATTAATGCTTTTATTCCTCTGTTTTTTATATTGATTATAAGTTCAAATGTTTCTTCTAATTTCTGAACTTTATCTTCACCTATCCTTTTGGCAAGTTTTTCTTTAATTTTTCCGTATGTTAAGCCAAGAACTTGCAAAATTATTGAAAGAATACCTTTAAGGTCAAACTTTTCAGGCATTTTTAAACCTGCTTTTTCAAGTGTCCCAAACAACCATGAGAATAAGCCTTTTATCAGGTATTTTTTTATCCTTTTGAAAAATCCAAAAAAGCCAGTTTTTACTGCAGAAATTAAATTCCTTAAAAAAGAGATTGGATTTGAAATTATTTTAGTAAATACATCCTTTCCTTTATTTAAAACTCTCATAACTAATTTAACAGGAGCTCCAATAATTATCAGTGCAGTTTCAAAGATAAATTGAGGTATTTTCTTTATCAAATTGATAACAAAGTTTTTAATTCTTATTAAAGGTGGTGAAAAAATATTTTTCAATTTTTGAAAAGCATTTTCAGGGTTTTTAATATCTCCTATTGTTAGAGAATTCCACGCTTTTTTAAACAGTCCCTTTATATAACTCCAACTTAACTTTAATTTTTTAAATTCTTTAGAAAACCATTCTCCAGCTTTTTCTACAATTTTAGCTTCTTTTAATTTCTGAATAAATTCATTAGCACCGGGAATAAAACTCAATATGCTTTCAATTAAAGTATTAAAGTTCCTTTCAACAGGCTCTCCTGTTACTGGGTTTTTACCAAGTATAAAAGTTAAAAGTTTAAATCCAGGTATTTCCTGAATAAATCCTGCTAATTTGTCTAAAAGTGCCCTTTTTAAATCACCAGCAAGCTCACTTATTTTTTTTCCTAAATCTTTTACAGCATCTATCCCTTTTTT
>JALSSE010000077.1 GCA_026984415.1 Hydrogenothermaceae bacterium
CTTCATTATCAACTTTTTTTAATAAAAAAGGATACCCTCCAACAGAAAAATATTTAAGGTAATCATTTATAGTAGATGGAGAGATTGTTTTACCTTCTGGATTTTCATAAACTTCAATAAGTGAAATTAATTTTCCTCTGTCATACTTTGAATAAAAGTATTTTATCTGAACTTCTTTTAATTCTTCTGCTTTTTCTTTTTCAATCACTTCAAATATTTCTGAAAATTCCCACTCTCTTATTTTACTTTTGTTTTCAATATCAACGTATCTTTCTTCAGAATAGCCTAAATCTTTTACATACTGCTGAAAAAGTTTAATATCAGGAACTGATTTATTGAAAATTTCTGTATCGTGGGAAGTTTTTGCTACACCAATAATTATTGGGTTCCAGTCTAACTTGTAAAAAAGGTAGTGAAGTAAAATAAAATACTCAAAATATGCTAATTTTGAAAGTACAGCTTCAAGAATGTCTCTTCTTAACCCTTTACTTTCTCCAAATTTTTCAATTAATTTTTCAATTGCCATCTTTTTTATAGGATTAGAAAAAGATACAATATCATAATCAAAAATGCTTTTTTCAATATCTTTTATCATCTGACCAGACAGTCTCGCAAGTTCACCTTTGAATTCTTCATTTATAAACCAGTTTGTTTTAGGTGGAGGAAGTATAAATCTACTGCTTAATGTTCCATCAATCATTAAGACTTCTGGTTTTTCTTTTATTGCAAGTTTTAAAAGTGCCTTTGTTTCTGCAAGAAACATTAAAAGTTTAAAATAACTTTCAGCAAATTCTGTTTTTTTAATAACTGATAAATTTATATCTCCTACGACTTCTTCTACTCCTGTATTATCCTTTTTTTGACCAAATGAATAACCAGCAATAGAATAAAGATAAAATCCTAAATAATGTCTTTTGTTTAAAGAGCCATCAGCAGCTATTGTAAATTTAAACTCTTCCTGTGGAATGTATGGATTCCATTTTTCATTAACTTCTTTTTCTGTTATTTCTTCATTTAAATTTATTGCCAGTGAAGATAGTTCATTTTTTAGCTTAAACGTTTTTTCAAGTAGTTCTGGACGCACCTTTTACCTCAAAATTTAAATTTTAGTTTTTCTTTCAGTTTTTCCTTTAACTGTTTTTCATATTTTTTTGTTCCTAACTTTTTCTTAACTTCTTTTAAAAGTTTTTTGTACTGGTTTTCATAATTTGAGATGTAGCTTTCGTACTTTTTAAACTCTTTATTGTATTTATCAATTTCTTTCTGGTATTTTTCTTTTTCTTTATTTATCTCTTTTTGAATATCAGCATTTAGTTTTGCAACTTTTTCTTTAACCATACTTCTCAATCTTTTTGAAAGCATTTCATCAAGGTCTGATTTTATTTTAAGTTTAGGGGAGCTAATTTCTCCACCTAAATTTATTCCAACATAAAACTTATTTATACCTGAAAATAGTTTTGATAGTATTTTCCCAGCATTATCCTGTTTGGTTACAACAGGTTTTGTGTTTATAAATACAAGTTTTATAAACCCATTTAGATTTTTTTCTTCTAAAATATTCATATCTCCAATTATATCCATTCTGTTATCTGTGAATTTAATGTAATTCTGTATGCTGTAATCTTTTCCTTTTAAATCTTTAATATTTATTTTAAAGTTGTCTTTTGCCTTTTCTGTTCTCCTGTCAAAAGTAGAATTAAATTTGAAATCTTTGAAAATCTTGCCGTTTTTTGAGTTAAATGAAATTTTTAAAGGTTTTCCGTATATTTTCTGGTTGTCAGAATAATCTTTTAGCGTTCCAGAAATATTTGAGTCAAATGCCAATAAAGAGAGTTTCGCATTTTTAACTACTAAATCAGGGTAAGGATTTTTTTCTTTATACTCAATGTATTTTCCAGCCAATCTAAACTTTTTTTCTTCAATCTCTTTCTGTTTTTCTTCTCCTTTTTTTAGGTATGGAGATATTAATCTGTAATATTCAACAGCTTTATTTAAATACTGTTTTACCTGTTCTCCAAATAAAAGTTCTGCTAAATTTAACCCACCTTCCACATCTAAACTATATTTTTCTTTTAATCTTTGTAAATCTTCTTTTGATGCTTTTTTAAGCTCTGGATAAACTGAAACTATTACTTTTTTATCCTGATTGATTTCTTTTTTTAGTTCTTTAGTTCTTTTAATTTTTTTATCAATTTCTTTTTTTATTTCTTTTACTTTTTCTGCAAATCTTTTGTAATCTTGCGGTGTTTTCAGTTTTTTTGCTTCTTTTTCAAGTTGTTTTATCTCTTTTTGTAGTTGTTGGATTTCCTGTTTTTCTTTTGGAAAATCCTCTTTTACTATTTTTTCCCATTTTTGTTTAATCTGTTTTAGCTGTTCTTCTGATTTTTTTGCAACTTCAACAGTTTTTAAATGTTCTTTCTGGAAAACTTCTTTAGCCGATGGAATTTCTAATTTTTGTGTAAAAGATTTAAAATCAACCTCTTTTTTTTCTTTTTCTTCAACTTTTTTTTCTGTCTTTTCTTTTTTAGGAATTTTTGCAGGTTTTTCTCTTTTTGTAAATAGGGCTATATTTTCAAAAAGCATGTTTTCTATTTCGTATTTTTTCCAGGCAAAAAGTTTTTCTGTATTCATATTAAAATGGATTCTGTCTATAGAAACGGTATTTTTCATAGGGTCGTCAGTGTCTGCTACCTGTAATTTTTTTATATCAAAATCAAGTGAAAAAATATTTGATTTAAAATCTTTGATTTCAACAGGTCTTTGAAGTGCCGTTGTTGCTCCTTTTTCTATTACAGTTTTTGCTATACCATCAAAAAAGAATTTAAAAAATACAAAAAATAAAATTAGGAGAACAACAAAAACGATTAATCCAGATAGTCTAAAAATTTTCATCAATCCTTCCCTACAGTTTTTTCATATATTGTAAATATTTTTAAACTCTTTAAAATTGGAAATTTGTTAAAAATCCATGCGATTTTTTCTCTGTATTTTTCAATAAGTTTATTTAAAATGAAAAACATTGGAAAAGCCAAAATTAAAGAAACAATTAAAGCTCCCATTGTTACAGTATTATTAAAAGCTGTCCATTTCATATACGGTATGTTATATAAAGCTGTCCATAATGGTATCAAAGGGTCTAATGTTAAAACTAAATATCCAATTTTAGACAGTAAAGGGTCTAAAATAAACCCTAAAACAGCGAAAAAAGAGGCAGATAAAATAAAAATACCGATGTTTACATTAATAATAAAAACAAGGAATATAAAAAACAGTGTTGTAAGGTTAAAAAATGGAAGTAGTCCAACAACCATTCCAAAAATTACGGCTAAACTTATCTGCCAAGGTTCCTGATTTGAGTTTAAAGCTTTTAAAATCTTAATTATAGGATTCAACTTAAACCTCTAACATTTTTTCTATAGTTAATTTTACACTTTCTCCTAATGCTTCTAAATTATAACCCCCTTCAAGCATAAAAAGGAAAGGTACTTTTTTTGATTTTAAGATATTTTCAACTATAATTCCAATACCTTCTGTTGTTACCATAAGATTTGTTAAAGGGTCATCTATATGTAAATCATAACCTGCTGAAACAAGTATAATATCTGGGTTAAACCCATTAACTAACTGTGGGAGTTTTTCAGAATATATTTCTGTATATGTTTTATCACCTGTTCCTGCTGGTAAAGGAACATTATAAGTAAAACCATAACCTTTTCCAATTCCTTTTTCATCTTGAGAGCCAGTTCCCGGGTAAAATGGGTATTGGTGGGTTGAAAAATAAAATACTGTATCATCATCGTAAAATGCCTTTTGGGTTCCATTTCCGTGGTGGGCATCAAAATCAACGATAAAAACTTTTTCAAAACCATTTTGTTGTGCATATTTTGCAGCAATTGCGATATTGTTAAATATACAAAAACCCATTGCGTGTGCTTTCTCAGCATGGTGTCCCGGTGGTCTTACAGATGCAAACACCCTTTCAACTTCATTTTCTTTTATTTTATCGATTGCCTCTAACCCTGCTCCTGCTGCATAGGTTGCAGCTTCATAACTGAAAATAGAACATCTTGTATCTGGGTCTAAATACGTACCTCCACCAGAACATAAATCCATTATTTCTTGAGGGTAATATGTATCATGAACCAGAGCTATTTCTTTTGCAGTTGCCTTTCTTGGTTTTATTTGGAATAACTCTTTTTTTAAAGGTTCTATGTGTTTTTCAATGGAAACCAGTCTTTTTGGAGATTCAGGATGTCCTTCTCCTGTATCGTGTTTTAGATA
>JALSSE010000078.1 GCA_026984415.1 Hydrogenothermaceae bacterium
TTTCAATGGTTAGACATCAATATCAAAATCATCTCCAAATCCAAAACTATCGTCAAATCCAGTATCCTGCCTAAATGGTTCTTCATCTAAATCTGCCAAATTTTCTGTATCAACGTCATCTATACTATCTATTTTTTCGTCAATTTCATCTAATTTCTGGTCAATTTCTTCAAGTTTATGGTCTATTTCTGAAAGCTCTGTATCAGATACTCCAACATTTTCAGCAAATTCGTGTGAAGATACATTGTTGTTAAACAAAAGACTAAATAAACTCATTCCAGCAAAACTGCCTAAAAGTGAACTTAAAAATCCTGTTCCAAATCCTGAACCTGAACTCTGTAAGTTTGATTGTTGAGGCTGACTAAAAGAGGTTCTTTCACTTTCTTTTAGCTCTTTACCCTTTTCAGCAAGAACTTTTTGCTCTAAATTAATAACCCTTTTTTCAAGTTCATCAACTTTTTGAACTACCTTTTCTAAAACAACCCCCATCTTTTTTAATGTTTCTTCTACATTTTTTGATTCCATAATAATCCTCCAGATTTTATTTTGGTAATAAAATAATATAGGAGTCGTGAAGATTTTGTGAAAGGATGTTAAGAAATTAGTTCTTTTATAATTTGCGGTAATTGGGAAGAAATAACACCATTTGAAACAACCAAATCAATCCCAGCCTGCTTTGCCTGTTCCATTGCGTTTATATTTCCATGCCCACAGTACCCAACAATTTTGTAATCTGGATTTTGTTCTTTAAGCTCTTTTATAAGGTTTATAGGATTATTTGCCCTTGATTCAATATTTATTATAATCAGTTCTGGATTAATTTCTTTTATTTTTTCTGGGGTTGTTGGTTTTACAAAAGATATAATCTTTGGAGTGTATCCCAAATTTTTTAAAACTGGTGTAAATTTTGAAGAGAAGAACATATTGTCTTCAATTACAACTATATTTTTTGACATTTTATCTCCTGATTTAAAAAGGGGGAAAATTTCCCCTGTAATTTATCTTTCTCTAATTCCTGCTAAAAATTCTTCAACCATTTCTCTGGCTTTCCAGTCTGGATACTGGATTGGAGGGTGTTTCATTGTGTATGCAGAAATTGAGTATAAAGCTCCACCAATTCCCCTGTCCTGTGCAAGTTTGGCACATCTAATTGCGTCAATTGCAACCCCTGCACTGTTTGGAGAATCTTCAACGTCAAGTCTCATTTCTATATGCATTGGAACATCACCAAAAAGTCTTCCTTCTAATCTGATAAAGGCAACTTTTTTATCCTTCATCCATGGAACATAATCACTTGGTCCAATATGAACATTCTGAGGGTCTATTCCGTGGGAAATAAGAGATGTAACAGCCTCAGTTTTGGAAACCTTTTTAGTGGCAAGTCTGCTTCTTTCAAGCATATTTAAAAAGTCTGTATTCCCACCAACGTTTAACTGGTAAGTTCTATCTAATTTAACCCCTCTATCCATTAAAAGCTGGGCTAAAACCCTGTGGGTAATTGTTGCTCCAACCTGTGATTTTATGTCGTCTCCAACAGCCGGAACACCTTCTGCTTCAAATCTTTTAGCCCATTCTTCATCTGAAACGATAAAAGTAGGCATGCAGTTTACAAAAGCAACTCCTGCATTAAGTGCAGCCTCTGCATAGTACCTTGCTGCCTTTTCAGAACCAACAGGAACGTAATTTATTAAAACGTCAGCCTGTGATTCAATCAAAACTTTAGTAACAGTTTCTAAGCTGTCCTCCCTTGCATCTGATAAAACAAATGCATTTTCTGGAGGGTAGTTTTTCATATGTTCAGCAAAACCATCTAAAACTTTTCCTTTCCTTACTTTTACTCCCGTATTTGGGATGTTTTTTTGAAATACAGTTGTGCAGTTAGGTGGGTTAAATATGGCTTCAGAAATATCGTATCCAACTTTTCTTGCATCTATATCCCATGCTGCAACAACTTCTATATCCCATGGTTTATATCCGCCAATATCTTCATGCATTATTCCACTGGCTTCTAAATCTTGTTTTTCTTTATAGTAGTATATCCCTTGAATTAAAGCACTTGCACAGTTACCAACACCAGCAATTGCCAGTCTTATTTTTTTCTTTTCTGACATTTGAACCTCCATATTTATTTATAAAATAACTTCTTTAGCTTTTATTATTTCAGGTAGTTCAAGGATTTCTTCCATCACAACTTCGTTAAGTTTGTTATCAAGCTGTAAGGCTCCTAAAGCTATTTTTCCTTTTTCTAATCTTCCTAACCTAAAACCAGCTATGTTTATTTCGTGTCTTGCAAGAATTGTGCCTAATTTACCGATTACACCGGGAACATCTTTATTTTCAAACATTAAAATTACACCGTAAGGTTCTATATCTATCCAATAGCTGTCAACTAACATAATTCTTGGCAATTTATCGTAAAATGCCGTTCCGCCAACTACAAGTTCATCTTCATCACTTCTTGCGGTTATTTTTATAAATTCTTTAAAGTTAAGACCTGCTTCCCTTGTTGCTTCTTTTATTTTTATTCCCCTTTCTTTTGCTAAGAATGGAGCATTTATTATATTAACAGGTCTGTCTAAAATTGGAGATAAAAATCCTTTTAAAGCATAGGCAACTATTGGTTTTAAGTGTTCAGATATTGTTCCCCTTGCCTCTATTTCTAATTCTTTAAAATGTCCGCCGCCGTACTGGGTAATAAAACTTCCTAATTTTTCTGCAAGTTCAAGGTAAGCTTTTATGTTTTCAAACCCTTCAGTAATTGTAAATGGTGCATTTACAGCAGCTTCAACAAATCTTCCTTTTAATGCTGCAATCACCTGTTTTGCTATTTTTATAGCAACTTTATCCTGTGATTCGTATGTGTTTGCTCCTATATGAGGGGATAAGCTTATATTTGGAAATTCAAAAATTCTTCTTATTTTGTCATCTGGTGGTTCTACTGAATAAACATCAAGTCCAATTCCTGCAAATTTGCCCTTTTTCATAGATTCGTAAAGGGCATCTTCATTGGCTATTCCACCTCTGGCACAGTTAATGAAATAAACTCCATCTTTCATTATTTCAAATTCTTTGTAGCTTATCATGTTTTTTGTTTCTTCAGTTAGAGGACAGTGGAGGGTTACTATATCTGATTGTTTTAATAAATCTTCTAATGAGCTGACTAATTCAACTCCCAATCTTTCCCCTTTTTCTAAAGGAATGTATGGGTCGTATGCTATGACCCTTGAACCTGCTGCTTTACATCTTATTGCAACCTGTGAGCCAACGTTTCCTAATCCAATAATTCCAACTGTTTTTCCGTCTAATTCTTCACCCATAAATTTCTTTCTGTTCCATTCACCAGCCATCATTGATTCGTGGGCTAAATGTAGTTTTCTTAAGACAGCGTAAAGGTGAGCCATTGTAAGTTCTGCAGCACCTATTGTATTAGCTCCCGGAGCGTTAACAACTAAAATTCCCCTTCTTGATGCAGCTTCAAGGTCAACGTTATCTACACCAACTCCAGCTCTACCAATTACTTTTAATTTAGTAGCCCTTTCTAAAAGTTCTTCTGTAACTGGTGTTCTACTTCTTGTTATAATTGCATCATAATCGCCAATTATTTCTAATAGCTCTTCCCACTTTATTTCAGGCTGATAATCTACATCTATATCTTCTTCGCTATTTAAAAGGTTAATACCTTCTACTGATATGTGGTCTGTGATAAGAACTTTAAACATTAAATCAAGTCCTCCATTAAAAAAATAAATAATTATTATACATTATTTGGGAATTAAATGAACTACCTTGACAAAGGTAACAAATGAATATAAACTATTAAATCAATTTTAAAGGCCAGGTAGCTCAGTCGGTAGAGCACGCGGCTGAAAACCGCGGTGTCGGCGGTTCGATTCCGCCCTTGGCCACCATTTATTTTAACTTCCCAATAATAGATAAATCTTCTTCTTTTAGCTGGTTCAATAACGTTTTTACGCTTTTTTTCAAAACTGGATGGATTAAATTCTCATCTAAATCTAAAAGTGGTTTTAAAACAAAATCTCTTTCCTGAATTCTTGGATGAGGTATCTGGATTTGTTCATTTTCAAAAATTAAATCATTGTAAAAAAGTATATCTATATCAATTTCTCTTGGACCCCACCTGAAACGAAACTTCCTTCCAGCTTCTTTTTCAACTTCTTTAATAAATTTAAAAAGTTCTTCTACGTTTAAATCTGTAAATCCTGAAATTGCCGTGTTTAAAAATTCTT
>JALSSE010000079.1 GCA_026984415.1 Hydrogenothermaceae bacterium
ATGAAAATGCAGAACTTATTTTCAAACTTTCCATGTCAAACCCAAATTTTTTAAAACTTGAAAACGGCAATGTTTTTATATTAGAAGAGAATTTTTTAAAAGCTGTTTCAGAGCTATTTTAGACTTTAAATTTTGCTGATTCATTTTACTTTAAAAATAACTTTTCCTATTATACAACTTTTATCAATTTCACCAAATTTACGGCTATCAATACTATTTATATCTGTTCCCACAACGAATAATTTGTTTTCAGGAAGGATTTTCTGAACTTTTTTAATTAGTATTCCATATTTATGATGTCTAAAAATAACAATATCGTTTTCTTTTAATCTAAAAAATTTTTTTAAAATAAGGACATAGTCCCCTTCCTCCAGTACAGGATAGAGGCTACATCCTTTTATTTTAAAGATTGAAAACATTTTTATAAAACAGGATAAACTACTTCTTCATTTGGGGCATAAGGAGCTTTTGCCCTTTTGGTCTCTATTCCTTTTGTTTTCCAGAAAATTTCAGCAAACTGGTTTACTGCTTCAAGTAATTCCATTGCTGTTTCTCTGCTAACTGTCTGTTTTGATTTTGAACCTAACTGCATAATCTTGTGGACAAGTCCGTGTAATTCCGGGAATTGTTCAATATGCTGGGCTTTCATATAATCTCCCCAGATTATTCTAATCTCATCTTTACATTTAATAGCGTGTTCTTCTTTTACCATTACATACCTTGTAAAGCTGTTAAAATATTCAACATCTTTATTGTCTCCGTGGGTTGACTCTAATTCATTTATCAAATCAACCATTCTGATAACTGTCAAAGCTGCAATCTGAGCTGTTATTGGGTCATAAATACCACAGGGAATATCACAATGGGCTTTTGCTTCAGGTATTTTAACAACTTTCTCTATTTTTGATAAAGCTTTTTTTAACATCTCTGTACCCTCCTAAAATTTAGTTAAATATAATTTTATATTATAAATATATTTCTGTTTTATTACTTTAATCATATTTGTATTATAAGCCTTGTATTTCATCACTTAAAAATATTTTCAATTGCTTTGCCTCTAAATTTAAAGTTAAAATATAAAATAAATTTTCACAATACTTTCAAAAGGGAGAAAGCTATGATAAATAGAAGAGATTTTTTAAAAGCAACTGTTGTTTTTGCAGGTTCTTTGTATTTAGGAGGGTGTCAGTTAGGATTTAACAGCAATAACGATGAAAAATTTATCCATAAATCCTCTAAATTTTTCCCCCAATCAATAGCTTCTGGAGACCCTCAACCTGATAGTGTAATATTATGGACGAGGGTCTTTGATGAAGATATTTACAATACACAACAGGACATTTCTTTAAAACTCCAATTATCAAAAGATAAAAATTTCAACCAGATTGTTGCCCTTGATAACTCTCCTGAAAAAATAATTACTGCAAAATACGATGATGATTATTGTGTAAAAGTTAAAATAAAAAATTTAGAATCAAATACTTACTATTATTACAGATTTATTTATGAAAAAAACGGTAAACAGTACTTTTCAAATACTGGCAGAACCAAAACAGCACCATCTCCAGAAGATGATATCACTGTAAAGTTTGGAATAATAAACTGTCAGGACTATGTTGGCAGGTATTACAACAATTATCTTTCCCTTTTAGAGGAAGATATTGATTTTATCATCAATTTAGGGGATTACATTTACGAAACTATACCTAAAAATCCTCAAACAGAAAGAACAGTCAGATTTTCGGAACCAGAACAGGCTATTGATTTAGGAGATTATCTGGCAGCAAATTCATTATCAAACTACAGAGACCTTTACAAAACTTACAAATCTGACCCTGTTCTCCAAAAGTTACACGAAAATTTCCCTATGATTTCTATATGGGATGACCACGAATTCTCAGATGACTGCTGGCAAGACCATGCAAATTATACCGGTGGAAGAAAAGATGAAAAAGAAACCCAAAGAAAAAATAATTCTATAAAAGCGTGGTTTGAGTACTTGCCAACAGATTTTGAAGACAAGGCTTTTTATGACCCTTCTTTACCATTTCCACAAAACATTAAAATTTACAGGGATTTTAAATTTGGTAAAAACCTCCACATGGTATTCACAGATGAAAGAACATACAGGGCAGACCATCTAATACCAGAAGATGCTTTTCCCGGAACTATAGTAATAGATAAACCAAGTCTAATTGGAATTTTAGGAAATACAACCTATCAGGCATTGAAATCAAAATTTCTTCCTTATGTAAATGTTGATGAAGTTCCTTATTCTGCTTATAAACCTGCTTTAATTGGAGCTTTAACTCAAGGATACATAAGCGAAGGTTTATCTCCTACAGATGCACAAACAAAGGCAACATCGGTTATTCAGGGTAATATAGCTTCAATTGTTCTTTTTGATTTACTGTCAAAATACAACGAAGCAGTTCCAGATAGTCAAAAAATACAGATTCCAGATATACTTATTCCTGGAACAGAAGATTACAACAACAATGACAATAGAGGCGTTGCTTATCTACTTCTTGGAAAAACAACACTTTTTGCAGATGGTGGAGTTGGGGCAAGATATTTTGTTGTAAAAGATACATACGATTTATATTCTGGCTACAAGTACTTAATGACAGGTAAACAGAGTGAAAATATGTTTGGAAATGAACAGGAAAACTGGTTTTTAAACAAATTGGCTACTTCAAACAGTACATGGAAAGTTTGGGGAAATGAATTTATGTTTATGCCTTTAATTGTTGATTTAACAGATGCAGAAGGTATTCCAGATAAGTATAAACAGAAGTTTTATATTAATGCAGAAAGCTGGGGAGGATTTCCATCTAAGAGAAAAGAGCTATTAGCTCAGCTTGCACAAGTTCCAAATGTTGTTATTCTCACAGGTGACATTCACTCTTTCTTTGCTGGAGAGAATGAAGATGAATTTTCAGGGAATAAGGTTCCAGAGTTTGTTGTTGGGTCAGCTTCTTCAGCAACAGTCAAAACAGAAACAGAATCTACTTTAAATTTAATTCCTGAACTAAAGGACAATCAAAATGTGAAACTTTTACTTGAATTTTTAGATATAAAACTTTTAGAAAGTAATCCTTATTACAAATACTCCAATACAAAAAGTACAGGATATGCAGTTGCAGAGGTAAACAGCACAGAATTTAAAGTAAAATACGTAATGTTGTTTGAAGAAAAAGTTTTAGAAAGTTTTTACAATAAAAAGAATAAACTAAAGTACTATCAAACAACTAAAGAGTTTAAAGTAGAAGCAAATACAGGAGAAATTCAGGAATTATCAGTAGAATCACAAAAGGTTTAAAAAACCCCCCATCTGGGGGTATCCTTTTATAATTTTCTATAAATTCTTCTCAACAGAAGCATTAGAGGAACTATTAATGTAAATAATGTATTCAATGGGGTTAATGCGTTACATCCATTTCCACCACCACTACTTTTAACATGAACACTAACAGTTCTATTAACTATTCCACCATTACCATCGTAAACTGTTAATGTAGCTGTGTAGTATCCAGAATCATTGTATGTGTGCTGTTGTGATGTGTTATTACCACAGTCATTTATTGTGTAATCATCGTTTCCATCATTATCTATGTCAAGTTTACAGGTTAATGTATCTCCATCTACATCTGAAACATTCCAGTTAAATGTTACTGTTAACGGTTCATTTCCAGAGCTTGGAGTTGGTACAAATGAGTTTATTACTGGGCTATTGTTTGTTAGAGATTTAACATGAACACTAACAGTTCTATTAACTATTCCACCATTACTATCGTAAACTGTTAATGTAGCTGTGTAGTATCCAGAATCGTTGTATGTGTGCTGTTGTGATGTGTTATTACCACAGTCGTTTATTGTGTAATCGTCATTTCCATCGTTATCTATGTCAAGTTTACAGGTTAATGTATCCCCATCTACATCTGAAACATTCCAGCTAAATGTTACCGTTAACGGTTCATTTCCAGAGCTTGGAGTTGGTGTGAAGGAGTTTATTACTGGACTATTGTTTGTTGGGATTTCTTTAAATACTGCATTACAGATTTTATTTGAGTCTACTGTTATATTACAGTTTTGGGAACTTCCACAAGAGGAACAATCCCCACTCCATCTATCAAAATAATTACCAGTGTCTGGAGTTGCTGTTAGTACTACTGTAGTTCCATTCTGTAAAGTTTCTGAGCAATCAGAACCACAATCTATACCTGCTGGATTGCTTGT
>JALSSE010000080.1 GCA_026984415.1 Hydrogenothermaceae bacterium
CTATCTTTTAACTCTGTTTTTAGAGTGTCATAAATGATTGAAAAATTGGCAATTGTTTCAACCGTTGAACCTGACTTTGTTATAACGTTAAAACAGGTTTTATCAATTTCTATAAGTTCTAAAACAGAGGCAAATTTTTCAGGATCTACATTGTCTAATACGTAAAATTTAGGGGATTTAAAATTATTGTAATTAAATCCATTAATAGCCTCTTGAAGAGTAATGTTTCCTAATGAAGAACCTCCAATTCCAATTACAACAAAATACTCAAATTTTTCTCTTATTTCTTCTGCAAGTTCTAAAATCTCTGTAACATCTTGATAAGGTAATTTTGCAAAATAAAATTTGTTTTCTTTTTCTTTCTGGATAACCGAGTGGGTTTCAACAACAAAATGCCTAAACGAAAGGAGCTCTTCTCTTAAAATTCCATCCCTTTCACCTATTGTTTCTGCCATTGCGTTTGTGTAATCAATTCTTAACATAAGATTCCCTCCTAAAAGTTTTCCTCTTTTCATATAGTTTAAACCATTTTTTTCTTAATTCGAAAAATAAATAAATAATGTTTTGGAGAAGTTATGTTATCAATAATAAAAAGTGGTGGAACAATTGGGGTTGAAGGTTATGTCGTTGATGTGGAGGTAAATATATCTCAAGGACTTCCACAGTTTATAACAGTAGGATTACCAGATACAGCAGTAAAAGAAAGTAGAGAAAGGGTGAAATCTGCAATAACAAACATAGGAATAACATTTCCTTTAAAAAAAATCACTGTAAACCTTGCCCCTGCTGATATTGTAAAACAGGGAACACTTTACGATTTACCAATTGCAGTTGGAATATTATCAGGTTCAGGAATCATAGATGATAAAAATTTAAAAAAATTCGCATTTATTGGAGAACTTGCGTTAAACGGAAATTTAAGAAACGTAAAAGGTATTTTACCTATAGCCCTTGAGCTTCAAAAAAGAGGTTTTGAAAATTTTATTGTTCCAAAAGGGAATGAAAAAGAAGCAGCATTGGTTGAAGGACTGAATGTTTACGGATTTGAGAATATAAAAGAAATTGTTGAATTTTTAAATGGTGAAATAAAAAAAGAACCTGTTAAGTTAAAAACTGACCAACTGTTTAATTTAAAAAATTTCTCAGTAGGAGATTTTTCTGATGTTAAAGGTCAGTATAATGTTAAAAGGGCTTTAGAAATTGCAGCGTCAGGTTTCCACAATGTACTTATGATAGGTTCTCCCGGTTCTGGGAAAACAATGCTTGCACGGAGATTAATATCTATACTTCCTCCTTTATCTTTTGAAGAAGCAATAGAAGTTACAAAAATCCACAGTGTTGCTGGAGTTTTAAAAGATTTTATAGTAAGGGAAAGGCCTTTTAGGGCGCCTCACCACACAATTTCAGATATCGCACTTATTGGAGGTGGTTCATATCCAAAACCTGGTGAAGTTTCAATCGCCCATAATGGAATTTTATTTATGGATGAATTTCCTGAATTTAAAAGAACAGTTTTAGAAGTTTTAAGACAACCTTTAGAAGATAAAGTAGTTTCTATATCAAGGGCATCTGGTAGATTTGAATTTCCTGCAAAATTCCAGCTAATTGCTGCAGCAAACCCCTGCCCCTGTGGATATAAAAACGACCCAAATAAAGAATGTACCTGCTCCCCAAATGAGATAAAAAGGTATTTAGGAAAATTATCTGGACCTTTATTAGATAGAATTGACATATCAGTTTCTGTTATGCCTGTAAAACCAGAAGAATTATCAAAAATGGAATCAGGGGAAAGTTCAGATAAAATAAGAGAAAGGGTTTTGAAAGCAGTTGAGATACAAAGAAAAAGATTTAAAGATTATCCAATTAATTTTAATGGAGAAATGTCTGCACCTATGATAGAAAGATTTGTAAAATTAGAACCAGAAGCAGAAAATATTTTAAATGTTTCAGCTAAAAAATTTGGATTTACAGCCCGTTCATACCACAGGATTTTAAAGGTAAGCAGAACAATAGCAGACCTTGAAGAATCTAAAAATGTAAAATCAAAGCACGTAATTGAAGCTATAAACTATAAAATTTCAGAAAATTTTTAAGTTGTAAAATATCAGGAATACTATAGATGCAAAAATCAATGCGTCAATTCTATCTAAAATTCCACCGTGTCCCGGAATTAAATGGGAAGAATCTTTAACATCAACCTGCCTTTTTATAAAACTCTCAAATAAATCTCCAATTTGTAAAACCACAGAAGATATAACAATTGGAATAAAAGCTGAATAAATCTCAAAATAGTATGCGGTAGCTCCCCCAACTAAAAGTGAACCAATAACACTTCCAAAAGCACCTTCCCACGTTTTTTTAGGAGATAACCTTGGTGCTAATTTATGTTTACCTAAATTTTTACCGACAAAATACGCAAAAGTATCACCGCTCCACACAGTAGCAAATAAAATTAAGATAAGATATCTGTTTACATCTATAAGCAATCCAATTGAAGAAACAAAAAATACAGAATAAACAAGTGAAAAAACAAGAAAAGATAAATAATCTAAATCCCAGTATTTGTGTGAAATATAAAAACTGTACAGAAATATAATAAGTAAAGCTAAAAATGGGTCAAAAAATAAAACAGAAATTGAGCTAAAAAATCCAACAATAGAAACAAAGTAAGGGTCAATATACTGACATCTTCTTTTTAATAGATTTGCAACTTCCCACGATGCAATAGTAGATATCCCAGCAATTGCCAGTTTAAAAATAACTAAAGGTAAATACAAAACAGAAACTATAGCAATTGTGCCTAAAATAATTCCTGTAATAGTCCTTATTAAAAGATTACTCATTTAAAACCTTTCCAAATCTTCTTTCTCTACTCTGGTAGTCATACAGTGCTTTTAAAAACTCTTTTTCATCAAAATCTGGCCATAAAGTTTCTGTAAAGTAAAGTTCTGTATATGCAAGTTCCCACAGCATAAAATTTGAAATTCTCTTTTCTCCACTTGTTCTAATTAGTAAGTCTGGGTCTGGTATTTCTGGTAGATAAAGGTAGTTTCTGAAGTTTTCTTCGTTAATTTCTACATTAGGATTTTCAGTTAATATTTTTTTTACAGCATCTACTATTTCAGCCCTTCCGCTATAATTAAGGGCAATGATAACATCAAGACTATCACAGTGGTTTGTTTTTTCCTCTGCTTCTAAAATCGTCGTTAGTATATGGTCTGGTAAACCTTCCCTTCTTCCAATAAATCTTAATCTGGCATTCTTTTCAAGTAAATACGGAACTTTTTTATTTACATACTCTACAAGTAAAGAAAAAATCGCATCTATTTCTGATTTTGGTCTTTCCCAGTTTTCTGTGGAAAATGCAAAAAGAGAAAGGTACCTTACTCCAACTTCTTTTGCAAAAGATATTGCCTTTTCTACTGCTTTTGCCCCTTCTCTGTGTCCAAAAACACGGGGAAGTCCTCTTCTTTTAGCCCACCTTCCGTTGCCGTCCATTATTATTGCAACGTGTTGTGGAATGTTATAAAGATTTTCCATTTTTTAATCCTTTAAACCTAAACTTTTTAATGTGTTTACTGCCAGTTCAGCTTCTTCCGAATCTGGATAATCTTTAATTACTTTATGTAAAATTTCAACTCCCTTATCAACATCTCCAGAGTTAATATAACTTTCGCCTAATTTATACAAAGCTGAAATGTACTTATTACAGTCAGGTAATTTGTGATTATCACACATAACAATTAGATTTTCAAAATATTTTATTGCATTTCCATAATCTTTCTGTACAAAATATGTCTGTCCTATCCAGAATAGAGCATTATCGTAGTATTTTGAATGTTTGTATTTTTTGATAAATTCGGTAAATATTTCCCTTGCTTCTTCGTATTTCCCTTTAAAGTAGAGATTCAATCCGTATCTGTATAAATCCTTTTCATTTTGGGGAATTAGAACCTTTTCAGCACCTTCTTTTTTAAGCTGTTTTACTTCTGGGAGTTTTGGAGCATTTGCTTTTTTTTTAAAAGCTGAATTTCTTTAGAGTTATTTGCAGTTATTTCACTTAATTTATCAATTCTTTCAGAGATATTTTCAAGATTCTGCTCAAATACCATATCGTTTTTCTTAAGCTGTTTTATCTCTTTTTCAAGGTTCATAATCTTGTCCTGTAAAGTCAAAATATCCTCTTTCTGAGCACAGCTTGTAAAAACAATCGCAAAAAGTGGAAGGGCAATAAATAT
>JALSSE010000081.1 GCA_026984415.1 Hydrogenothermaceae bacterium
AATGAGGGCTTCTGGTGCTGGTGGTCAGCATGTAAATACTACAGATTCTGCCGTAAGAATAACACATATTCCAACTGGTCTTGTTGTAAGCTGTCAGGACGAACGTTCTCAGCTTCAAAACAGGGCAAAAGCAATGAGAATCCTCCGTGCAAAGTTAAAAGACTATTACGATAGATTAGAAAGGGAAAAAATAGCAAAAGAAAGAAAAGAACAGGTTGGAACAGGAGAAAGAAGTGAGAAGATAAGAACTTACAACTTTCCACAGAACAGGGTTACCGACCACAGGATTAACTATACATCCCACAGGATAAATGAGATATTAGACGGTGATTTAGACGAAATTATTAATAAATTAATAGAGAAGGAACACGAACAGAAACTCCTTCAGATTCAATCTTAACCAAAGCGCCCGTAGCTCAATTGGATAGAGCATGTGACTACGGATCACAAGGTTGGGGGTTCGAGTCCCTCCGGGCGCACTTAACAATCTAAAATAAATCATAAATTGAAAACAGAATTATAATATTATCTTTATTCTGTACGAATATCTATAATACAGGAAAATAAAGGATAAAAATGCCTATAAAATTTTATGTAAAAAAAGCAAAAAAGGTTTTAAATAAAAACTGGACAGGGGAATATACTGTTCCATCTGTTCATCTGTATCCACACCAGTGGAACTGGGATTCTGGATTTATAGCAATTGGTTATTCCAGATACAATACTAAAAGGGCTATCAAAGAACTTACACATCTTTTTAATGCCCAGTGGGGAAATGGAATGGTTCCCCAGATAGTTTTTAATCCTAAAAAATTAGGGAGTTATTTTCCAGAGCCTGATTTCTGGAGAACTGACCTGTCAACAGATGCCCCTGATGGTTATATGACATCAGGAATTACAATGCCACCTATACACGGGTATGCTGTTTTAAAAATTTATCATAATGCAAAAGATAAAGAAAAAGTAAGAGAATTTTTAAAATGGATATATCCAAAACTTTTAAATCTACACAGATATTTCTATCAGTACAGACATCCTGATGGAAACGGTCTTGTGTATATAAGACATCCATGGGAATCTGGAATGGACAATTCACCAACATGGGATGAGATTATAGAAAGGGTTGATTTGTCAAAGGTTAAACTTCCAAAATACCAGAGAAAAGATATCCATGTTGTAGATATGGAAATGAGACCAAGGGATAAAGATTACGATTTTTATATCTACCTTCTTGAGATATTTAAAAAGCATAAATACAAAGAAAAAGAAATTTTTAAAGACTGTCCTTTTTTAGTTTATGACCCTTTATTTAATTCTGTTTTGTCTGCTTCAAACCACGCACTAATTGAAATAGGTGATATATTAGGAAAATCAATAAGAGAACCTGAAGAATGGTTTTTACTAACAAAAAGAGGAATATCTGAAAATCTCTATAATGAAGAATCTAAAATTTTTGATGCATACGACTTAACTACAAAGAAATTAATTAAAGTAGAAACTGCAGCTGGTTTTATGCCTTTATTCGGTGGGGCTGCAACAATGAGTCAGGCTAAAGAAATATACAACAATTTAAACTCTAAAAATTTTTGTGCATTACATCAGGGGAACTGTTTTACTATCCCAAACTACAATGTTGAAGGTGAAAAATTTGACAGAAAAAATTACTGGAGGGGTCCTGTCTGGATAAATATAAACTGGATGCTTTATAAAGGATTAAAAAGATACGGATTTAGGGAAAAATCTATCCAGCTTGCGAAAAATATATTAGAACTTCCAATGAGATTTGATTTTTATGAATATTATGACTCTTTTAATGGTGTAGGCTACGGTACAAAGGATTTTTCGTGGACAGCTGCTCTTTTTATTGATATTGCTTACGAAGGTTTTTTAAGCCATACCCCCTGGAAAAAGAGAATTATTTTATGGGAAAGGCAGGTATTAAATGAAAATGATGAAAAAGTAAAGAAAATACCTGATAAAAATATCTCACAGGTACTTCTTCTCGCTATAAAAGAGATGGAAGAAAAAATGTATACGGAAGAAGGTATTGTTTCTTATGAAAAGTTAAAAGATTCTTTAGAATTTAAAAGGTATAAAAAAATAGCAGCATCTTTAAAAGAATTTGATTTATCATCTCTAAAAACAGATGAAGAAAAACTTGCATTCTGGATAAATCTATACAACGCAATGGTTATAGACGGGATAATCAGTTTAGGAGTTAAAAATTCCATAAATGAAGTAGGAAGATTTTTTATGAAAGTTAAATACAACATTGGTGGTTATAATTTTTCTTTAAATGATATTCTAAACGGTATATTGAGAAGAAACAAAAAGCCAAACAGATGTCTTCCAAAACCATTTTTATTTTTAGATTCAAGGAAAAAATTTATGGTTAAAAATTTAGACCCACGGATACATTTTGCTATTTCCTGTAGCATAAATGCCTGTGCTCCTGTTAAGTTTTACACCCCTGAAAAGATAAACCAAGAACTTGATATAGCTGCAAGAAGTTTTGTAAACAGTTCTGAAGTTATAATACTTCCAGAGGAAAATAGAATTATTCTTTCTGAAATTTTTAAGAAATATCAGGAAGATTTTGGAGGTTTACCGGGAATATTGGGATTTATAGAAAGGTATTTAGTTGATGATGATAAAAAGAAATTTATCAAAAATAGAACTCCAGATATGAAAATCAGTTATTTAAATTATAATTATGATATCTGGATTTAATATCTGTAAGTTAAATTTTCAATTTTAATTGATATAATGTTATAAAATTCTGAAAGTAGAGGGGTTTTATGTTTAAAAAATATTTTGATTTTTATGTTCTTTACAAACCAAGGGAAGGCTGGGCAAGATTATCTCAAAAGGATTTAAATCTAAAAGATTTGTATCTTTACCTTGTTCTGTGGATGGCTTTAATTCCACCTATTGGACATCTTTTAGGTTTTACAGTTTTTAAAAACCAGTACATAACATCAATCCAGTCGTTTTTAGAAATGGCAAAAAAAGATACAGAGCAAAACCCAAAAACAGTAGAGTATATGGAAGCCCTTTTACGTGCATTAACTGACAACAATTTAAATACTGAAATAACAGTTGCTGTTGTAACATGGATTTTTGAAATATTTAAACCTTTAGTTCTTGCTGGAGTTATTTTCTTTTTAGCAGGAGCTTTTAAAGGTGAAAGGGATTTTAATAAGGCATTTTTAATTGCAGTTTATTCTTTAATACCAACATGGATAGCAGGAATTTTTTACGTTGTTAACTCTCCATTAACAATGATTGTTTTATTTTCTGCTTCGTTTTACTCTTTTTACTTAATATTTACAGCAGCAGATTCAGTTTTAAAAATTCCAACTGAAGGTTCTAAACATTTTCAGTTTATTATTTTAGTTATTTTACTTTATCTTGTAATCAGTGGAATTATAGGTCAGGTTGAGACTACAATTACTTATAAAATACTCGTATCATCAGCTTAGGAGGTAAAAGATGAAATTTTTGTCGTTTTTATTTTTGTTTTTATTTCTTTTTTCAGGTATCACAGTTGCAGATGAAAAAACTAAAAACCCAGTTGTGGTATTAAAGACAAATTACGGAGATATCTATATAGAACTTTATCCAGATAAAGCACCTATTACAGTTAAAAATTTTCTTACATATGTAAAAGAAGGATTTTACAATGGGTTAATTTTTCACAGGGTTATACCGAATTTTGTTATCCAGGGAGGAGGATTTGATAAAGATATGAATCCTCGCAAACCTACCCACCCACCAATAAAAAATGAATCAGATAATGGTCTGTCAAACTTAAGGGGAACAATATCAATGGCAAGGACTTCTGACCCAGACAGTGCTTCTTCCCAGTTTTTTATAAATCTAAGGGATAATACTTTCTTAGACTATGGAAAAACACCTCAAAAATGGGGTTATGCAGTCTTTGGAAAAGTTATAAAGGGAATGGATGTTGTAGATAAGATAGCCGGTGTTAAAACAACGATTAAACCACCTTACAGAGATGTTCCTGTTGAGCCAGTTATTATAATAAAAGCTGAAATTGTAAAAGAGTGAAAAAAAGAGAGTTCAACTTTTTTTGTTGGACTCTTCATTTTCAAATGAAAGAAGTTCCAAATTTCTTCTTTTGCACGATGGACATTCTACATCAAGTAAAGCAACGTTATTGAAAGAAATAACAACCTCTTTAAAGAGATATCCACATTTACAAAGAACTGGA
>JALSSE010000082.1 GCA_026984415.1 Hydrogenothermaceae bacterium
CTCATCTGACCTATTTTTAATCCGTTAGGTCTCGTCCACATTGAGATTACTTCACCTACAGGGTCAGGTAAAGACGCAACATCTTTTAAAACCTGAACCATTCCATTTATTCTTTTTTCATTTAAAGCCAATCTATCTAAAAGAGCCTTTGAATAACCTTTTTTCTCTGCAAATTCTAAATCTTTTTTATTTTCTTTCTGAATTTCTTCTTTCCTTTCTAAAATCAGTTCAGCAGTTCTTAACAAAACGTTATTTTTTATTTCTGTGTTTATTCTGCTTAATCTTTTATGGGATTGTTTTGCCTTTTTTGCTAATAATTCTGCATACTCTCTAACTTCCATTTTGTCCTCCTAAATGTTTAATTTTATTAATATTTTAACTTGAAATCTTATTTAAGTATAAATTTGAGGGTCTAAATTCTGAATTTCTTCAAAATCTAAAAACTGATTATTTTTAAATATATGTTTATTTAAATAACTAAACAAAAGGGCTGTTGCTTTTACATCTTCAGCACAATATCTGGCAATACCTTCAAAATCCCCATTTAAAAACATTTCTTCAACTTTATTTCCCTCTCCTTCTGTTTTCACAGGAATATTACACAGATAACAGATAGCTTTTAGAGAATACTTTCTATAAATTCCAAAAAGTTCCATTAAATCTATATGGTATCTTGTGTATCTATTTAAATAGTTTGGCTGGTTGTTTTCCCATTTATCGGAGCTGTCTGTCAGAATTCTGAAAGTAGCATCAACTTCTTTTTGTTCTAACATAGAAGGGAATTGTAAACTTCTTAATATTAATACAGGCAAATCAAAACTTTTTCCATTGAAACTGACTAATTTTGGATGTTCTAATCTTGAAAATGCCTTCCAGAAAAAGTTTAAAACCCTTTCTTCATCTGGATAACACCAAGATTTAAAAAGTGTATTTTTTCCATCGTAAGTCAAAACTGATATTGCAACTACCTTATGGAAGTGGAGAGGAGGAAACTCTCCATCGTCAAATAATTTTTTTTGTAGCTCTTCATCTGCAATTTCTTTTATCATAGGAATGTCTTTTATTGTCTCAATATCAAAAACTAAAAAGCTACCCATTCCCCGCTCCTTTTAAATTTAGTTAATTAATTCCTTTAGTTTTTCTCCTATATCTTTTTCCCTCATTAAAGATTCACCTATCAAAAAGGCATCAACATTGTAGTTTATAAGTTCTAAAATCTCTTCCTTTGAAGAAATTCCACTTTCCGCAACAACAACTTCAGCTCCCATTTCTTTTAGCTTTGGAGCTAAATTTTTTGAAAGGTTTATATCAACTTCAAATGTTTCTAAATTTCTGTTATTTATTCCAATAATTTTTGCCCCTGCTCTTATACTTTTTTCTCCTTCTTCAAATGAATGGATTTCAACAAGAGGTTCAAATCCAAACTCTCTTCCATATTCTATTAATCTTTTTAGCTCTTTTTCTGTAAGAACCTTTGCAATCAAAAGAAAAGAATCAGCTCCAAATCCGTAAGCCTCTAAAATCTGAATTTCATCTATAATAAAATCTTTCCTGAGTACTGGTATATTTACTTCTTTACTGATTTCCTCTAAATATTTAATATCACCCTGAAAGTATTTTTTATCTGTCAGTACAGAAATTGCCTTTGCTCCGTTTTTTTCATAGGTTTTTGCTATTTCAACAGGATTAAAATCTTCCCTTATAACCCCTTTTGAAGGTGAGGCTTTTTTTACTTCTGCAATGATATTTATTCCTTTAGAAATTAAAGCATTTTTAAAATCCCTTATAGATGTTCTATTTTTTACCTTTTCGTTTATTAAATTTATATAATCCTGAGTATACTCTTTTAGTTCCTCTTTTTTTGTTTCAATTATTTTTTCTAATATATTCAAAGATTTCCTCCAAATCTTCACTTTAAGAATATTATAACTTTAATTTTCATTGAATTTTACCGAAAAATGAATGTGGGAAAATAGAAATGGCAGGTAGAAAATGAAAAATCTAAAATTATTCCTGAAAAAGAAAGATTACGACATAAACCATATTTCAAGCGAAATAAGTGTTCTCCAGAACGAACTTAAATTTTTAGAAAATAGGAAAAAGTATTACCATGATAAATTAAATGGACTAAAAAATTTCAGACCTGAAAATGTAAGAGAAATAAATCTTACAGATTTGGCTATACAGGAACTTTACATAGAAATCAGGAATATAGAGATAGACATTGAAAATGTTAAGTCAAAAATAGAAGAAAAAAGAGAAATTTTAAAAGAACATGTTGGAGAAAAAAAGGCTTTACAGCTTTTTCAAAAAAATTTAAAAAAGAAAGAAATATTAGCAGAAATTCAAAAGGAGACAAATTTAGCAAATGAGATATTTAATAATAGGCATTCTAACAGTTAGTTTATTTTCTATTAGCTTTTCACAGGTAGAAAAAAAAGAAGTAGATAAAGAAATCCAGAGATTAACAAAATTAAAAAAAGAGGTACAGAAGTTAATCCAGAAAAATAACCAGCTATTAGCAAAATTGAAAGAAGAAGAAAAAATTCTTGATAATAAAAGGAAATCTTTTGAAAACTACGTAAAAGAAGTTGAAAAAGGCAGATACAAAAAATTAGCAAAGGTTTTTGAAAAAATGGACCCTGAACTTGCTGGGGAAAAGCTATCAAAGATTAAAGACCCAAGAAGAGCAGCTTACATTGTTTACAATATGAAAGAAAGAAGTGCAGGAGCAGCACTTAATTACGTTGACCCAGATAGAGTAAGTGAAATAGTCAGGATTTTAACAGAGATTAAAAAAATAGCTAAAAAATAGTTATTCTTTATCTTTATTGTTAATAGCGTCATCTATTGGGGCAGGTTTGCCTAAGTAATACCCCTGTACGTAATCAATTCCAAGTTGTTTAATTTTTTCATAAATTGTTCTATTTTCTGCAAACTCTGCAACTGTTTTTATTCCTGTTTCTTTACAGAAATTTTTTATAGTAGAAACAACAATAAAAGAAGTCTCATCTTTATCTAAATTCTTAATTAAAGTAGAATCAATTTTCAAAAAGTCTATATTCATCTTTATAAGATAAATAAAATTAGAATATCCTGAGCCGAAGTCATCAATTCCAATTGTGTAATTTAACCTTTTTAAAAGCTTGATAGTTTCTTCCATTTTTTTGTAAGAAACTATATTTTCTGTTTCAACTATTTCTAAATATATTCTTCTACTAATATCCTTATTTTTGGCAATATCCTTCAACAAGGATATGGTTGATTTATTAAACAGGTCAGATGGGGTTAAATTTATACTGACAGTAATTGAAGGGTACATTTTTAAAATTTCAACATTGTATTCAATTATCTCCTTTGTAAGTTTTGAATATAGAAAAGTATTCTGTATTACAGATAAAAATTCATGGGGATAAATTAGATTTCCCCTATCATCAACAAGTCTTACAAGTGCCTCAAAATATGCAATTTTATTTGATGATAAATCAATTATAGGTTGATAATGACATATAAATCTTTTTTCTTCTATTAAATCTTTTATTAAATTAATACTTACTAATTTATGGGTGTTTTCTTTATCTTCATCGTATATCTCAATCCTGTTTCTTCCATTAGATTTTGCTCTGTAAAGGGCTACATCAGCCTTTTTAATTGCTTCTGATATGAATTTCTCATTGTCAGTTGAAACATTAATTCCTACGGAAGCAGTTATATTTATAGAATGTTCTTTATCTATTTTTATACTTGTCTTTTGAATTTCCTCCCATATCCTTTCAACAATATTTAAAGTTTGATAACCGAGCTTTCTTGGATTTCTTTTTAAAAAAATCAGAAATTCTTCTCCTCCATAACGGATAACTATATCTTCAAATTTTCTTGTGTTCTTTACTAATATTTTTGCTACTTCTTTTAAAACTATGTCCCCTGCTTCGTGTCCAAAAGTATCATTTATATTTTTAAAGTAATCAATATCAAGGAGTGCAACGTGGTAATTTTTTAAGTTTATCTGGTCGTAAATTTCCTCTAAATAAGTTCTATTATAAAGACCTGTAAGGGCATCTTTGTAGGCTTTCTTTTTAAGGTAGTAAGATTTTACACCTCCATAAACAGTTCCATTTAAAATAATAAAACTAACCAAAATAAGACTGATTAAAAATATTTTTATTTTTGAAATAATTTCTGAAATTTCTTTTAGTTTTGTTGTTGAATAA
>JALSSE010000083.1 GCA_026984415.1 Hydrogenothermaceae bacterium
TCATCTGGCAAACCTGTTGAAGAGTACAAAAGGTATAAGAATTTATCCAAATATTTATCAAAAGAGCTTGATATTCCTGTTGAAATAGTTATTGTAGGAAAAGTAAAAGAACTTTTCCAGCTTTACGAGGACAAACATGTTGATATCTCAATTACCTGTCCTGTTGTTTATTTTGAACTGAAAGATAGAAAAAATATTGAAGCTGCTGCAGTTATAAAGATAAATGGAAAAATAAAAGAATCAGGTGTAATAGTTGTAAGAAAAGATAGTAATATAAAAACTATACAGGACTTAAGGGACAAAAAGTTAACATTGGGAAGTTCCATATGTGCAAGTAATTGCGTTATGCCTTTATACGTTTTAAGTAAAGAAGGAATTACTTACAGAGATATTCCAGATTTGTGGAGCTCTGGTTCTGATAGGGCGGCTATTTTAGCTGTTATAGCAGGAATTGCCGACGCTGCTGGTGTAAAAGAAGAATCAGCACTTCAATTTAAAGATAAAGGAATAAGAATTTTAACAAAATCCCCTTATGTCCCAAGGTATGTAGTAAACGTTTCAAAAGATTTACCTCCAGAACTGTACAAAAAAATAGTAAATGTATTTTACAATCTAAAAGATGAAGAAACGTTAAAAAGGCTTAAAATTGATGGTTTTGAAAAGCCACCAAAAGATTTGTTTGATATTTTAAAAGATTACAAATCAATTTTAAAAAGGTATCCGATGTTGCAATGAAGAAGTTATCTATACAGTGGAAGGTTTCGCTATCTGTTTCTTTTTATATACTTCTTGTTATTATAATCTCTTCATTTATAACAGCTTATAATTTTGAAAAAAAACTTTTTAAAGAAGAAAATCAAAATATTGTAGAAAACATAAAACATATAGTAGAAAGTTATGAAGACAGTTTTATTTTGAGAAATTTAGATAAACTGAATGAGATGTCAGATAAAATATCTTCTCTACTCTCTGTAAAAGAAGTGGAGGTTTTTGACCCATATGGAAAAATAATAGCCCATACAGATTTTGATAAGTTAGGGAAAAAAGACCCTGAAAGATTTTATAAAATAAAAGGAAAAAAGCAGGACTTTATTGAAGAAAATGGAAAGATAACAACCTATTACTTGCCCCTTACAATTGAAGATGAGAATATTGGATATACACTAATTTCATACGATAAAAGCATTTTAAAAAAATACGTTACACAGGAAATTCTAAAAGTAATACTACAGATATTAACTATATCTTCTTTCGTTATTCTTGCCTCTTTTATAGGAACCTTTGCTATCTCTGGAGTTATGGTAAGACCTTTAAAAATTTTAAAAGAAAAAATAGTAAAACTTACATCTGAAAATCTAAACAACCCTATGAACACAGAGATAGAGATAAAACCGAAAAAGATAAACAAAGAATGTATTAAAGAAATATCAGATGAATGCTGGTTATCTTCAGAAAATCCAAGTAATATACTAATGCAATTAGGTGATAAATCTTTAAAAGAATGTACATCGTGCAGTAAATATAAGTCGGTAATTGGAGATGAAATAGAAGAACTTACGTGTAGTTTTTATATGATGGTTGCTTCACTTCAGGATTACTTAGTTAAGCTTGAAGAAGCCCACAAAGAACGTGAAACCCTTAACTGTATGGCAACTATGGGTGAGATGAGTGCAAAGGTTGCCCATGAAATAAAAAACGCCCTTTACAGTATTGGAAACGCAGCTACCTACATAAGAAAAAATGTAAAAAGCGATTTGGCAAAAGAATTTTCCAATATTATAAAGTTAGAGGTAGATAGATTAAATGAAATGACTGTTACATTTCTAAACTTTTCTAAACTTGTAGAACCTACATTTGAGAAAAATAATATAAACAATGTGATAAAAGAATCGGTAAGATTAATAAAAGAAGATTTTGAAGAGCACAATATAAAATTTATACTTGATTTAGACAGTAGTATTCCAGAATTTTACTTTGATAAAAATCTACTAAAACAGGTTATTTTTAACCTTTCACTAAATGCATTAGATGCACTTCTTGAAAAAGATTCGGAAGATAAATATTTTAAGATAAAAACAGAACATAAAACCATTCAGAAAAAAGAAAAAGTTATCATTACATTTGAAGACAATGGAATAGGAATAAGTGATGAAAACAAAGACAAGATTTTCAAACCATTTTTCACAACAAAACAAAATGGAACAGGTTTAGGTTTACCTATGGTTTATAAAATAATTTTTAGCCACGGTGGGATAATTTATTTAGAAACAGAGGAAGGTAAAGGTTCTAAATTTATAATTGAATTTGAGATAAATTAGGAGAACAGTGATGGTAAGATTTTTAGTTTTATTCCTTTTTCTTTTTAATTTTAGCTTTGGGATGGAAATTTTAAAAATTTCTGATAATATCTATATGACAAGAGGTACAGATGGTCTTCCTTCAATTGAAAATAAAGGATTTATTTCAAACTGTTATGGTATCCTTACAAAAGAAGGGTGGTTTGTTGTAGATTCACTATCAACCCCTGAATTATCTTCAGAATTTTTAAAGAAGTTAAAAAATATAAAAAATTTACCTGTTAAATACGTAGCTATAACCCATTACCATCAAGACCACTGGTATGGGGCAGAAACTTATAAAAAAGAAGGGGCAGTTATTATAGGTCATAGGGTTTTAAAAGACATATACGATAATGGAACTGCTGAAATGATGTTAGAAGCCGCAAATAAAATGACAGGTGGACTTTACAAGAATGTAAAACTTGTTCCACCTGATATAACAATTTCTAAAGAAAAAATTATAAAGTTAGGAGAATTTAAATTCAAAATTTTTCCTCTTACCCCAGCCCATACAAATTCGGATATTGTTATTCTAATTCCTGACAAAAAAATCATATTTGTAGGTGATTTGGTATTTTACAACAGGATACCTTTTGCCGGAGACAGAAATTCTGATACAAGAAACTGGTTGAAAGTTCTAAATAAATTAAAGAGTATGGATGTAAAACTTATCCTTGCAGGACATAATAAACCTCTGAACAAAGATTCAATTGAATTTACAGTGAAATATCTGTCATTTTTAAGGGAAAAAATATCACAGATGAAAGATGAAGATTTATCTTACGATGAAATAAAACAGAAATTAACAGATACTCCTTTTAAAAATTATCCTATGTATAATGTTTTTCATTTTAAAAACATTTATAAAATCTACAATGATTTAGATATGGAATTTTAACAAAAAAGAAAAATGTAAATGATTTATAATAAATTTAAAATAAATTAAAAAAGGTAAAAACATGAAAAAAATTGGGATTTGTGTAGGGACAACCAGACCAAACAGGGTAAATTTTATATCAAATGAACCTTTAAGATTAGGTCAGTTTGTATGTTTAAGTTATGAAGAAGCTAAAGAAGAAAAATTATTATTGGGAATGATACAGAGTATAGAAAGGGACAACCCATACCTGCCTGAAACAATAAAAACACCTGAACAGGCACAAAATATAAAAAAATTCTCAACTGGAGAATCAACTGTAAAAGGAGAAATACATATATTAGGTGAAATAATAGATACAGGAAATGAAATATTTCTCCAGATTCCAAGAACTCCACCACTTCCAGCAGCAGAAATTTTTGAAGCAGAGCCAGAACTTTTAAAAAAAGTTTTTGGGGCTAAAAGCAAAAACTATATAAAAATAGGAAGACTACTTGCTGAAAAAGAAGAAGTACCTGTTTACATAAATGTAGAACAGATAGTTTTGAGACACCTTGCAATACTTGCCGTTACTGGTGCAGGAAAATCGAACACAGTTTCTGTTCTACTGAAAAATATTATAAATTTAGGTGGGACTGTTGTTGTTTTTGATTTCCATGGGGAATACTCAAAAAGTAGATTAACAAGAAATGGAAAAAATGTTGTTAATCTTATTCAACCTTTAATTAATCCAGCTATACTCAGACCAAAAGAATTTGCATCATTGATAGGAATAAAGCAGACTGCTTATGTACAGTTCAGATATTTTAGAATAGCATTTGAGTCTCTAATTGAAGAACTAAAGGAAGAAAAAGGAGATGATTGGCAGAGTTATATAGATACACAGGAATTTTTAAACAGACTGAAAGAGGCTGTTGAATCTCTTGGTGATAATCAGGAAGAAGAAGGAAAA
>JALSSE010000084.1 GCA_026984415.1 Hydrogenothermaceae bacterium
AGATTTCTATATTTCATCGTTTCTCCAATTTTCAGTTATTATAGAAAATATATTACCATTATTTTCGACTTTAAAATAAAAAAGGCGGGTTTAAACCCGCCTCAAATGTATAATTATAAATTAATTTTCTTAGAATAAGAAACCAAACTCTACAGAAGCAGTTGTTCTTGTATCGTCAGCAGCTCCATTTTTTTTCAAGAACACATTTGTATCAGCTTTTACGTAAGATACTTCACCTCTTACAAATGTATTTGCTGAAGGTTTGTAAGTTGGAGTGATAGTAAATGACCATGTATTATCATTTCCAGTTAGATAAATGCCTGAATTTCCAT
Organism: Hydrogenothermaceae bacterium; assembly: GCA_026984415.1. Next base: position 333 of record JALSSE010000084.1, read on the forward strand.
TATCTACATACTCAATTCTAATTGGAAGAGCAACTTCACCCATATTAGGATTAATGTTTAATGCAACTCCCCATGCTGAATCATCGTAACCGGGAGTTTGGTCATCTAATTTTGTATAATCAGCTTCTACACCAACTGCTGTATTTCCAACTACTCCTTTTAAACATAAAGCATAAATATCTCTTCCATTAGCTTCGTTGTAAGTATGTAATCCAAATTTAATATCTCCAGCCTGTCCCATGATACCAGCTTCAATTGCATCATTAACATTATAAAAGCCAGGACCTTGAAGTAAACCGCCACCATTGTTATAACCTACGTAAACTTTGGCTGCTCCTGCATCAACAGTAGCCCTTGCTCCAGCAAATGCTACAGGATGTCCTGTAAATAAGATACCTCTTGAAATGTTAGGATTTAAAATAGTTAAAGGTCTTTCTCCAAATTGGTCCCATAATAAACCAGCATCAACTACAACATTTTTTGCTACCATTAAAGAAGCATAAGCCAACCACCATTTAAATGCACCACTTGTATTTCCATGGGCAACTAAACCATTTGCAATTCTTTGACTTGCAATAACAGTTGGAACATCAAATGAAGCGATTGCTGCATTGAATCCTAAAGGTGATTTTTCAGTGGCTGCTTTTGTTAAACCAACTGCAAAAGTTGTAACAGCGAATCCATCCTTATTAAAACCACTTCCACCAGCACTATGGTCTGTAGTCTGGTAGCCCCAACCAGTTGAAACTCCACCGTACATAACCATGTCTGTGTTTGCTACGTTGATGTTACCTGCGTTTGCTGTTGATACAGCTAACAATCCTGCTGCTGCTAAACCTACTAACTTTCTCATCTGACAACCTCCTTAATAGTGTTTGTACACTTTATTAGTTTATACATAATATTATAAATATCTTAATATCTATTTATTTCAATGTCAACAAATATTAACTACAAGTATGAATAAGTATAGTCATTTTACCATCATTAATATAAAAACATTCGGCATCTTTAACTTCCATATCATAAACTTCTTTTGTTTCTCCTGTATTTACAACTTCAACAACCTTTACACCTTTGTGGTTGTAGGTTGCAATAACTTTATCTACAGAATCTTTTGCCTCAACAAATTCTTCAGAATCTTTTAAAGCTAATTTTTGGTCTGGAGTACATTCAAGTTCATTCCCATCTTCAAAAATAACTTTAATTATTTCTTTTTCTCCTATTTTTTTAGCTTTTGCCTCTTTAATAACAGGTAACCAGATTCCTTCTTTAAATTCACCTGCATAAATCTTTACAGTTCCTTTTTCTAATAAATCAGAAATAGCAACTTTATTACCTTTATGAAGTACTACCTTTGTATTGCCAGAAACGCAAATTTCCATTAATTTACCTCCTCATAAATTTAAACTTTCATAAAATTCACTGTCTGTATCCCTTTTATAACTTCCTATCTTGTATGTCTCTAATTCTGTTTCTTGTGGAGCAACATTTATCTTTTTACTGTCTGTCCACTTATCTATCCAGCTAAGTGGATTTGTACTATTTATATTACCAAATAATGGCTTTAATTCCAATGCTTTCATTCTTCTATTTGTCAGCCATTTCATATAATCCTTTAAAATAGTAGCATTTAAGCCTAATAAACTTCCACTCTGGAATATGTAATCAGCCCATTCCATTTCTTCTTTTGCAGCATCTTCAAACATTTTATAAACTTTTTCTTCATTCCTTTTTGCAACTTCTGTAAAGCCTTCAGTTTCATTATTTCTCAACTGTTTTAAAATAAACTGGGAAATCTGGAGATGAATATTTTCATCCTTGTTGATTAAAAATATAATTTTTGCATTTCCTTCCATTAATGCTGGTGTCTGTTCAGCAAAAGCATATGAACAGGCAAATGACACATAAAATCTTATTCCCTCTAAAATATTCATAGCAACAAGTAAAAGGTAAATTTTATCTTTTATATCTTCTATGTTTGTAGAATCTACATTTAATAAATCATTGTAAAACTTTGTTGTGGCTTCTGCCCTTTCTTTTATGTATTTATCCCTAAAAATATCATCAAAGAATTTCTTTGGATTTGGGATAACATTCCTAACTATATATGTATAAGAGTAGCTGTGTAAATTTTCAAATCTAAGCCACTCAACCATTGCAGATTCAAGTTCATTTAGAGAAACGTAATCTAAAAGAAGGGTCATTCCCCTTACCTGGTCTGTGTCTAATAAAGTCTGGTAAGAAAGATTTGCCGTAAATATAAATTTCAAATCTTCTGGAAGTGATTTAAAATCAGTTCTGTCTTTTACAAGGGAAACTTCTTCTGGATTCCAGTTTGACCCTTTCTGTTCTATGTATTTGTTGTACAAAAATTTGTATTTGTATTCGTCAAATCTCTGTATCCCTTTTTGACCTAAAAACATAGGCTGTGATATGTAGTCGTTTATTTCTGTATTTATTATTTTCTTTTGTAAAAATTGTGTTTCCATTTTTTAACCTCCATGATTTAAATTGAACAAGCCCCTGATTCACAGGCTTCATTCTCTTCTACAACAGTTTCTACATCTTTAAACTGAACATTTCCATCATTTGTATTTAGATAATAAAGTGTTTTTAAACCAAGTTTATACGCATAAAACATATCCTTTATAACTTCTGAGAACGGAAGTTCGTTATTTTCATATTTTGTATAATCGTAATATTGGTTAGAAGAAATTGACTGGTCTATATATTTCTGTATAAATGCTAAAAGTGTAATGTACCCTTTATTTCCTTCTTTCATATCAAAAGCAAGTTCGTAGTATTTCTTTAATTTTTTATAACCTGGGACAATCAGTTTTATTGTTCCCTGTTTTGATTTTTTAACTACTAAATAATCCCTTGGTGGTTCAATTCCGTTAGTTTCCCCTGAAACAACTGAAGAAGATTCAGTAGGTGCAATTGCAGTTAAAGAACAATTTCTAAGTCCATATTTCAAAATGTCCTGTCTTAATGATTCCCAATCGTGTAAATATTCTTCTTTTTTATAGATTTCATCTAAATTTTTGTTGTACCTGTCAATAGGTAAAATTCCTGCTGAATAAGTTGTATCCATAAATCCTTCACATGCACCTTTTTCTTTTGCAAGGTTATTACTCGCCTTTAGTAAATAGTACTGGATAGTTTCAAATAAATCATCTGTGAGTTTTATTGACTTTTCTAAATCTGAATAGTTTGTTTTATGTCTTGCAAGGTAATGGGCAAATCCAATAACACCTATTCCTAAAAATCTGTACTTTTTAGTTGTTTTTTCAGCTGAAATTACAGGGTATTCCTGTATATCAATAAGCTCATCTAATCCTCTTACCATTAAATCTGCTATTTCTTCTATTTCAGAGAGCATTTTTAAGTTACCTACGTTTATTGCAGAAAGAATACATGTTGATATTTCCCCATCTGGCTGATTTACATCTGATATTGGAGATGTAGGCTGAACTATCTCCTGACATAAGTTTGATTGGTGTATGGTTCTTTTCATATACGACTGTTGATTAACATTATCAGCGTTAAATATGTAAATTCTTCCAGTTTCAATTCTTTCTTTAGTGATTAAATCCATAAGCTCTCTGGCTTTTATCTTCTTTTTCATTATTCCTTCTCTTTTTTCTGCCTTTTCGTACAGCTCTTTAAATTCTGGTCTTCCCATAAACTCTATAAGCTCTGGATTTTCATGGGGAGATAGAAGAGTTATATATTCATCTTTAATCACCCTTTCATAAAAAACTTTGTTTAAACCTATTGAATAATCTAACCTTCTAACCCTGTTTTCTTCAGTTCC
>JALSSE010000085.1 GCA_026984415.1 Hydrogenothermaceae bacterium
CGCCAAATTCCTATCTTAATATTGTCTCAATTATAAAGTTTAGATTTATGTGGTTTCCCGACAATTTTATGATTTATATCATATTGTATTTTTATACAGAATTTTTAAATCAATCCTGTCTGACAAATCTGAACAACTGTCTTCAAAAGGTTTTCTCTGTATTTAATCAAAATGTCTCCATCTTCTTTCTTTACCTCAACACTGTTGTATTCCAGACCTGCATGGGCGAGAAAATTTCTCCGGTCAATTTCATTAAAAACTTTGTTGTGAACTATGGTATTTAAAACTTGGTATGTTTTACTTTCAAGATTGGAAAGTTTATTTTTTAAATCTGTTAACTCCTTATCAATTAAAACTTCTAATTTTTTATCATATGAAAAGAAATCAGTATTTAGTTTCTTTAAATCATAAAGGGAAACTTCAGTTTTATGGTTAACTATATCATTTAAAAAATGACTATGAAAAAGTGCAAAGTTGTATACTTTAAAGTTTCTTTTAAGTGAAATCAATCTGTTCACATTTAGAATATTTTCTGTTTCTTCTACATATATGTTTTTTTCAAATATGGAGTAATTTTCGTTAATAAAATTTTCCAGAGCAGTTAAATCTGGAAAAAAAGTAAATATTCCTAAAGGGATACCGTTGAATATAGAACCTAAAAATGCAGACACAGAGTTATATGTTATAGATTTTGACATAAGTTTACTAAGGTTTTTATTTATTTGGATTCTTTTACTATTTTCTAATTTTTGTGTATCAATTAGTTCGTTATTTAGTGATTTTTCTCGTAAAGGATTAGGAAGGATTGATGTTTTTTCTATAACATTTATTTTTGTCTTTTCTAATAAATTGAATGGAAAAGCAGGGTCAGTGTTATAAACTACAAATTTTATTTCTGAATATAGAGCAAGATTACCTAATAACTCTCTTAAAGCTTTATAAACAAGCACTGGCATATAATTTACACCATGGGTTATATCAAGATGTATTTCTATTTGATTAGAATTTAAATTCTTAAATCTATTTAGAAACCTATATATAAATGAGTAATAGTAATCCTGAGCATTACCGTAAAAGTGGGCTTCTTTTTTAGTATTTCTGTCTTGAAAGTGTCCCACACCGGGCAGGATTTCAACATCAAAATTACTAATGCCAAAATCTTGAGCATATTTTTTTACTTTGTTTTCTGCATTTTTTCTAACTTCATTATAAGTTGTTCCTTCCTGACCTAACGTATCTGAAGCAACAATAATAGTATTGTCTGGGTTTATAACTTCTTGCAAAATTTTTAAGGAAGAACTGGATTTTATCGTTTTATCATCGTATTCGTATTCTGTTTCTCTCCAACCTGCTGGGTCTCCCCACGGAGCTATTAAAATTTTCATAATAAGGCCTCCTTTTTACCGTTTAATTTTTCAAGTGTGTGAATAGTATTAAATGTTATCCATCTTACTCTTTGGTTTTTAATTGCTTTTTGTATCGCTTTTTCTCTTTCCGTTAATCTTGCTTTTTTACCAGTTTTTACCTCAATAAGTATTATTTCAAGCTCATCATAATTTTTTTCTTCAAGCCCTTTAAATGCGATAAAATCAACAGGTGTTCCTAAAAATCTGAGGTCTTTAGGATTTATTCCGTGCTGGTCAAATATAAGTAAAGGTGCAAGGTGTTCTCCAACTTTGCCAAGAATTGTAGAAGAGGATTTTTTGATTGCGTCCTGTCTTATTCTTTTTTCTTCTTTTTGTATCCATTCTTTAAATTTTGTTTTATATTCCTGTTCAAAAAGGTTTCTTAACTCTTTTTCTAAGATAACTCTATCTTTTGCTTTGTATTCTTCTATTTTGTTTGTTATTACCTGATTCATGTTCTGAAGAATTTCATTTAGCTGTTTTTCTTTTTGTTCTTTTTCTTTCTGGATATTTTCTTTTTCTCTTAGTAAAAACTCAAAAAACCTTTGCTGGTTTTTTAGTTTGATTAATAAAAATACAAGAATAACAACTAAAATTACTAAAATACCTGTTAATATCTGCGTTTGTTCCATAAATAAACCCTCCTTTTCTATAAACGCACTAAAGAGGGCTTTTCTGACAGGGTTATCTTACAGGCAATAACACACACCATCCTAAAAGCTCGTTGTCTATAGTTAGTTTTCTTGATTTGTTTATTATGGGTCTTGCCTTTGGAACAATGTATTCATAGGCATTTTTGTAGAGTTCAGGTTTTAATTCCTTTACTAATAAATTTATAGTAGTACTTAAAAATCCTTGATGCTTGCCAATGCGAATAATTATCTCTTTATTTTCTAAACTTTTTTTATTTCTATTAAAAATAGAACCTATTTTTTTCATTAACTCATTGTTGTTTTTAAAACCAACTTTATTCTCTTTGTAATAAGAGTATTCTTCAATTAAAAGAGCTTTAGCAAAATCAGAACAAGCTTCTCTAATCTTTTTTAAACCAAGATATTTATATGTTTGTGGAAAAATTGTTTTATACTCTTCATGGAATGGAACTTTTAAATCAATTATGAATTCTGAACCTGATTTTACAAGTTCATGAGGTTCTTCAAAATGTCTTGATACTCCAAGGGCTGTTATGTCCTTGATTGTCAGAACCTCTTCTGGATTTTTTAGGTCTGAGTCTGAAATAAGAAGTATTTTTAAAATATCTCTTTTAGCATCATTTTGCTCAAAATCTCCTCTAAAGGCAAAATTTTCCCATTTTGAAGATAATTTTTTAAAGTTATTCTGTATTTTTCTTTTTTTATCATTTTCATCTCTATAATCTTTTACATTTAGACAATTCTTATATTCTTTTAGAAATCTTTGTTTAAGTTTTTCATCTTCATTGAATTTATCTTTTAGTATTTTATAAAAAAGGGCTGTTCTTATTGCTCCTTTTATTTCTGTTCCTGGTATGTAAACTTTACCGTTTTCTTTTATAAATTCCCATATTTGTTTGTATTCTGTAATGTTTTGTCTTGTTTTTTTATCAAATTTTTTCCTTTTTATCTCTCCTTTAAAATCTACAGTATATTCTGGTTCAACATTTATTTTAAAAGTTGATAATACATCTCCTAAACTTTTATCTAAAGGATATCTTTCTATCTGTGCTGTTAGGTTTAAAAGTTTTTGATGATTATCTTTTAAGCTTCTAACGACCTTGTCAAAGCTGTATATTTTTATTTTCCCATTCTCATAAGCATAAGACCAGTTGCTTAACTGCTGACCATTTCCTATGTGGATAGGTGATAGTGTTATTAGTTTATATTTCATTTTTTAATTTCCCCCTTGTATGTATAAAGGAAATGCCAGTCCGTACTGGTAAATTGGAGTTCCATTTATTTCTTTAGCTTTGTAAAACTGACCGTATGTTTCTTTTGGGTTTTTAACTTTTAGAGCTGAGCCTTCTTTTAGGTAAATAACTTTATCTTTCCATATATCTACTTTTTTAAATCCATAGTTATTGTCTACAGCTCCTCTAAAAGTGTAATAATCATAATAGCTTTCTAATAAATCATAAGTATTTGGCTCTGGAATAACAGGAGATAAAGTTATAAATCTTTCTGTTTTATTGTTAAAGTAATTTTCTAATTCATTATATTTTTCAAAATTTCCAAAAACAACTTTTCCATATCCTACAGACCTGTTTCCTCCAAGTCCTATATCTTGTAAAAGATTAAATATGTTTTTTAACTCTTTTTTTATGCTCTCATCTTTCACGGCAATTAAAAAATAAGCTTCATTTAAGGCAATGACTTCTTCAAAAAATAATCCCCCAGAGCCTTCTGTTGTAGAATACAGTCTATCTATTGAGGCATGTGGTATTGAATCTTTTGAATATAAAGATACTTTATCCTCCTTTTTAACTTTTTTATCAAGCTCTTTATTTAGCTGAAGTTCATTTTTGATTTGTCCATCAAGGACTTTTTTTAATATTTCAAAATCTACATAAGAAATTTTTTTTAGTTTTTTATAGTCTATTTCTGTATTTTTTTCCCTTTCTGCTTTTAAGTTTGGTTTTGGAAAGTAATACTTATTTTCTTTCTTAGGAAAAATAGAGCTTAATAGAAATGGTGGATTATTGTTTGAAAACTGATTTAATATACTTTTTAAT
>JALSSE010000086.1 GCA_026984415.1 Hydrogenothermaceae bacterium
GAAATAATTTTATAAAAATTGCCAAAGAGATATAAAAGCCCTTCTTAAGAAGGGCTTGAAGTTTTAAGCTTTTTGTTTTCCGTACGGTATTTTGATTAATTTAATGTATTTATCTGTGTATTCTTTTGTTCCAAACACTGCAAGTTTGTCAAATAAAAACTCAAACTTGTTGTAAAGAGCTTCAAGTATTTTATTTTTTGTAGATTCTTCTAATGTCCACCATTCGTATTTAAATGGACCAAATCCTTTTTTCCTTGTTTTATAAATAAACTGCTCTTCAGTCCACCCTTCTTTCCACTCATTTTTAAAGTTTTCTTTTAAATAATTGTAAATTTTTTGTTTAAAATCTTCAGGAATATTTTCATACATTATGTTCTGGAAACCAGTAGCCAAATGTATCTCACAGCAGTTGCTTTTTGGGAATTTATCAAATAGCTCATCTGGTAATGTAGAAGCTCCGTGCTGAACTGTTCCACCTAATCCGTATTTTTCCCTTGCAACTTTTCCAATTTCCCTTAAAACATCAAAATCAAGTTTAACTTCTGCAACCTCTCCAGAAGGTAAAGGGATTCCTCCGTGTTCTGTTCCTGTCTGGACTGACATTTTAGAAATTCCTGCCATTCCTTCAGGAATATTTTCAAGGTAACCTTCCATAAATGCTTCAAATTCCTCTACTGTAGAATTTTTACCGCCAATATGTCCTATTTCTGCTCCTACAGAAACGGTTATGCCTTCTGGTTCTATCTCTCTTATAAATTTTGTCATTTTTGCAGTATTTATGTAGTTGTGGTACTGCTGCTCTTTTACAGTTGGTTTGGAGTAATCAACAAGTGTTGAAGGGTCAATATCTATGTTGTAAAAACCAGCTTCAATAGCTTCTTTTGTTAAATCCTGAATTGCCTGTAATTCTTTTTCTGGATTATCATTGTATTTTTTAGCATTAAACTGGAAGTGGTCTCCCTGAATGAAAACTGGACCTTTATATCCTTCTTTTATAGCTGCAGCAAGTACAACTGTGGCATATTCTGAAGGTCTCTGGAATGTATATCCAATTTCTGATTTCGCTATTTCAAAAATGAAAGCTCCAACGTCATGTTTGTTTGCCACTTTAAAAATCTGTCTTGCAACGTCGTAAGTCATTCCTCTGATGTTTATAGCTGGAGTTGTAAAATCTCTGGTTTCTCCCCTTCCCATTGCCATATACAAATCATGGATAGAAGAGGAAACTGCACCAAATTCATTGGCAATGTCTCTTATTATTGACTTTGCTTCTTCTTTCACATCTTCATTTTCAGAAAAAACAGAAGTATAAACAAGGTCATCTATCACTGTTTCTCTTAATTTCTGTTCATCTAAAATTTGAACTTTTCCGTCAGAAATACTTACTGTACCATTTAAAAACCCATTTAATTCTTCAAGATTTCTTGCAATATTTGCCATATTTTCCCTCCTGATAATTAGTTGGCTAAAATTATTATAACATTCTCAATATATATATTTTTATTATGTAATTCAAATATTTTACAAATCAAAACTTAAAAACTGTAAAATAAATAGTATAAAAAAGGAGGTTTCCATTGTATTTAGACAGACTTAAAAACTTAAAAAGCTATAAAACAGAAACAACACCCTGTAAAATAAAACTATCTTCAAATGAAAACCCTTTTGATTTGCCAGACTGGTTAAAAGATAAAATTGGAGAAGAAATAAAAAAATTACATTTCCAGAGATACCCAGACCCAACATCAACAGAGCTTAAAGAAGTAATAGCAGATTTTTACAATGTAAAAATAGAAAATATCGTTTTAGGTAATGGTTCTGATGAACTGATACAGTTGCTTACTATGGTTATTGGGGAAATTTCTCAACCTATTATGTATCCTATACCTACATTTCCAATGTATCAGGTTTCTGCTGATGTTATAGGAAGAAAAAGAGTTGAGTTTCCTTTAGACGAAAACTTTCAGTTAAAAAAAGAAAATATTAATAAAGCTTTAGATAAAAATCCTATACTTGCTTTCTTTGCATCTCCTAACAACCCGACAGGAAATACTTTAAAAAGGGAACTAATAAAGTATGTATCACAAAATAAAGTATTTACAGCGGTTGATGAAGCTTACATAGATTTTTCTGATAAAGAAGATTTTTTACAGGAAGCTATAAACAGTGAAAATTTAGTAGTTTTAAGAACAATGTCAAAAATAGGTCTGGCAGGAATAAGATTAGGAGTTTTGATTGCAAATGAAGAAATTGCAAAAGAATTAGACAAAGGAAGACCTCCATTTAATATAACAGCTCCAACACAAACAATTGGAAAGATTGTTCTAACTGAAGGAAAGGAAGAAATAAAAAAACAGGTTGAAATAATAAAAAGAGAAAGGGATTTATTACTAAAAGAACTTAAAAATTTAGAAGGAATAACTGTTTACCCTTCTGATGCAAATTTTGTTTTAATAAGGGTAAAAGATGGAGATTTAATCCATAAAAAATTAATTGAAAAGGGAATTTTAGTAAGGAACATGTCACATCTTCCTTTAATGGGAAATTGTTTAAGAGTCTCTATTGGAAAGCCTGAAGAAAATAGAGTGTTTATTGAAGTGTTTAAAGAGATTTTAAAAGAGGGCTAAAGCCCTCTATTTTTTATGCTGAAACAGGTTCAGCTGCTTCTTGAACTTCTAATTCTACTGATGGACCTTGCCATAATCCGTGTTTTGTACAGTAACTCATAGCCTGTAATTTTAATTTGTTTTTAGTTGGAACTATGTAAAAATCAACTTCAGCCTGTGAACACTGGTTTCCCTGTGTTCCTGGTGTGAAAGTTGCCTGTCCTAATAAAGTTTCTCCATCCCATAACTGAACATAAGCAATGTAATGGTCAAAATCATCTGGATGGCAGTATTCTTCGCCTACTTTTACTTTAACTTTAAATTTTTCACCTTTTACTGGTGTTCCTTCAACATGAACAAACGGAGAATGTCTGTCAATGTAATCTCTCTTTGCTTCCTTTTCAACTGTGCTGATGTCCACATAATTGTTTATTTTTGGCATTCTTTTACCTCCTGTGATTTATTTTTTTATCAGATAAAATTATATTAATAGGGAAATAATATTCAAATGATATGAATCATACAGAAATTTTGAAAAATTCCATTATGAAGTAACCTGCAATCCCTGATAGAAACCCTATCGTTGAGCCAACAATTACATCAAGTGGAAAATGAGCACCCATATAAACCCTACCGTATCCAATCAAAACTGCATAAATAAAGAATAAAGCAATTAAAAATGGTGAGCCGTAAAATATAATTGTTCCTAAAAGGGTAAAAGCATAAGCAGCATCAGCAGAAGGAAAACTCTTTAGTGTTACCTGTTCTAAAAGATGAACATTGTCAAGTAAAACAGAAGGTCTTTTGTGTCTGAATGTGTATTTTATAGCTGGCATTATTATTCCTGTAATAAGCAAAGAGATAATCAGATGAACAATAGATTTTAATCCACCTGAAAAATAAAAAAAGGGTAAAAAAACAGGTAGTGAGTATGTTTTACCTAATCTAAAATAGTAATGGTAAAATTTATCTAAAAATTTACTTCTGTGGTTGTTAATAAGTCTGAAAAGTTTAACATTCCATTTAATAGAAGTTTCCCAATCTTTTCTCATTATTCACCTGCTTTAAAAAAATTAGTTATGATTATTGGTCTGAATCCAATATACAGATTACCTATTTTAAAGTCATACTCAAAAATTTCAAAATGGTAAAATCCTTTTTCTTTAATTTTATACTGGAAATTAGATTTTTCTGTTATTGCTATAGGTTTATTTTCGTGCTTTAAAATTTTTAGTGTTTTTTTTCTGTTAAATTTACAAACTAAATTTGTTCCCTCTTCTATGCTTTCACCGGGTATAAAATACTTACCGTCTTTTTCACCAAAAAAATCACCGAAATTCCAGTTTAGAGATATAAATAAATTTCCCTGTTTTAGAGCATTTAAAACATCTTCTTTTGTATTTAACTCTTTCCTTGAATAAACCTGATTACAAACCCATTTAAACCCAGATTTGTAAGAAGGAATTAATATGCCGTGGGTTCTTTCCTGTAATACCAATTTAATAT
>JALSSE010000087.1 GCA_026984415.1 Hydrogenothermaceae bacterium
ATTTCTAACTATTTCGTTAACCAACCTTTCTCTTGCTTCAAAACTTGTCCATGCAATATGAGGTGTAATTAACAATCTATCTTTATTTTTTATTTTTAATAATGGGTTTTCCGAATCAATTGGTTCTTTTTCTAAAACGTCTAATCCAGCGGCGTATATTAAGTCATCATCTAAAGCTTTTGCTAAATCAGACTCATTAACTATTCCACCTCTTCCTAAATTAAGTAAAATTGAATTCATTTTCATAAGTTTTATTTTTTCATATGTTATAAGATTTTTTGTTTTTTCATTTAGAGGTGCGTGGATTGACACAATATCTGATGTAGAAAGGAGTGTATCAAGGTCAACCTGTACAAATTCTTCTTCCCTTTTTACCCCAGAAGTTGAGTAGTAAACCACTTCACATCCAAATTCCCTTGCAACTTTTCCTACTTTCCTGCCTATTGTTCCTAATCCAATTATTCCCCATCTTCTTCCAGCTATTTCCCAGAAAGGTTTTCCTATATGGGTAAAAATAGGGCTTTTTGAATAATTACTTGATTTTACATATTCGTCGTAATATTTAAGGTTTTCTAACAGATAAAACAGCATTGCAAAAGTATGCTGAACAACACTGTTTGTTGAGTATCCAGCAACATTTGTAACCGCTATTCCCTTTTTCTTTGCATATTCTAAATCTACGTTGTTTGTTCCTGTTGCAGCTACACATACAAGTTTTAAATCAGGTGCGTTATCTATAACTTCTTTATCAATTACAACTTTGTTTGTTATTACTATATCTTTATCTTTTATCCTTTCTATTCTTTTTTCAGGAGGTGTAATATCGTAAATTTCAACTTCTCCAAATTTTTTAAAGATAGATAAATCTATTTCATCTCCTAACGTTTTTGCATCTAATATGGCTATTTTCATCTATTTTCTCCCCTTTGGAGCATATCTTCCAACAGAGCTATTTCCATTTTGTTTTTTAATCTTTTTAAAGATTTTACAAAGTAATTTTCAGCTTTTTCTCTTATTTCTTTCATACTTCCGGAAAAAACTATTTTCTCGCCGTCTTTGAATATTGTCATAATATAAATATTTTTTTCATTATCGTATTCTAATTTGACTTTTATACCAGTTTCGCTTTCAAATTCCTCTATAAGCTCTCTACCCATCTTAAACCTCTTTTTTTAACTTTTTTAAACTGTTTAATAATAATATTATATCTTTTTCAGTATGAGTGTAGGACATTGTTATTCTTAATCTTGATTTTCCTTCTGGAACTGTAGGTGGTCTTATCCCCTGTATGAATATTCCTTCTTCTAAAAGTTTGTCTCTAAAGTTTAAAACTTTTTTTTCTTCCCCTAAAATTAAAGATAAAATAGGTGTTCCATAGAAGTTTATTTCATAACCCATTTTTTTTAGTTCTGTGTAAACAAATTCAGCACTGTTTAAAACATAATCTCTCCTGAAATTTTCTTTTTTTAAAATTTTTAAATTTTCTAAAGATATAAAATTCTGGACTGGAGATAAAGCAGTACTGAAAATTCCTGTTCTCATTTTATTCACTAAAAACTCTATTAATAATTTTGTTCCGCAAATAAAAGCTCCATAACTCCCAACAGCTTTAGACAATGTTCCAACCTGTATTATTCTTTCATCTGGTTTTAAGTTAAAATGAAACAGGGTTCCTTTCCCTTTACCTAAAATTCCAGTAGAATGGGCGTCATCAATAATCAGTATTCCATCTATTTCTTTTACTATTTCATAAATTTCATCAACAGGAGCTATATCCCCTTCCATACTGAAAATGCCATCTGTAACCACAAAAATATTTCCTTCAACTTTATTTTCTTTAATTTTCTGTTTTAAATCTTCTGTATCACAGTGTTTGTAAATCACTTTTTTTGCTTTTGAAAGTCTAACACCATCTATTATTGAAGCGTGGTTGTATTGGTCGCTAAAAATAATGTCTTTTTCTGTTGTAATAGAAGATATTAATCCAACATTGGCAAGATAACCGCTACCTACAACTATACAATCTTCTGTATTTTTAAAATCAGAAAGAAATTTTTCAAGGTTTTTTTGAATTTTTTTATATCCTGAAATCAGAGCTGAACCACCACTTCCTAAAGATAGTCTATTAATTTCATTACACAGTGTCTTTTTTACAGTGTTATTATCTTTTAGTCCTAAATAATCATTTGATGAAAAATCTATTATATTTTCTGGAAGTATTATCCTTTTTCTATACCTGTTTAGTTCTTTAATTTTTTCTAATTCATTTCTTAAAAATTTCTCAAACTTCATTTCTTTTCCTTTAATTTTGTTAATATATTATAAAGTTTAACAAGGAGAAAAAAATTGCGTTCTATTTTCCTACTTCTTATTTTACTTACAGCAGGAATAAGAATATGGGTTTACTCTATGACTAAAGATATTGAGTTAAAAGAAAAGTTCAGGTATGAAAAAGAAATTGATAAAATCCTTTTAGCTTTACATTTTTTCTTTTATTTTATGGTTTATGTAGAAACCTACATACAGTACAAAGAACTGAATATAATTTCTGGAATTGGGGCAGTTATTTATGCAGCAGCAATTGCATTATTAATGTCTATTGGCAGAAGTCCAGAGCTTATACATAAGTACTCAAGATATTTAAAACTTCCTTTTATCCATAAACAGAGTAATTACGAGTATATAACATTGAAATCTTTTTATGTACTTGAAATTTTTGGATTGTCTTTGTTATTCCAGAGTTTTACATCGTTTCTTGTAATTATTCCTTTCTATATAGGATTAATTGCTTTCAGAATATTTTTAGCAGAAAAGGTATTTGAAGATTAATATTTTTCAACAAAGTTTTTGAAATTTTCAAGGAGCTTAAGTCCAGCCTTTTGACTTTTTTCTGGGTGGAACTGAACAGCCCAAACATTATCAACCTCAACTGCAGAGCAAAACTCAACAGAATAATCTGTTATTGAGGATATCACAGAACTATCTGAAGGTAATGGATAAAAAGAATGAACAAAATAGAAGAATTCCCCATTTTTTATTTCTGAATACATTCTTTTATTTTCTTTTATATGAACCTGATTCCATCCCATATGGGGAACTTTAAAACCTTCTTTATTTTCAAATCTTATAACTTTCCCTTTAAGAATACCTAATCCTTCATGTTCTCCAAATTCGTATCCGTATTCAAAAAGTATCTGTAATCCTAAACATATTCCTAAATAAGGTTTTCCTTCTTTAATAGATTTTATAATTTCTTCTTTTAAACCAAATCTTTCTAAATTGTGAATTGCGTCTCCAAAGGCTCCAACTCCCGGAACAACAACAGCTTTAGCATTTTTTATATCTTCTTTATTTGAAGAAACTTTAACATCAAAACCAACTTTTTCTAAAGCTTTTGAAACGCTTCTTAAATTTCCCATTCCGTAATCTACAACTGTTATCATTTATCAATCTCCTGTTCTTTTTTCAAAATAACAATTTTTCTTTCTGGAAGACCTTTAAATTTTACACTTACAGCAAAAGGTCTTAGTTCTTCTTCAACTTTTTTGCCTTTCATTATTATAAGGTATCCTTCTCTCTTTAAAATATCCTTTCCCCATTTTAGTACATCAAAGGTTTCACCTGTAGCTCTACTTACTACAATATCAAATTTTTCATCTGTAATTTCTTCAGCCCTTTTACAGATTACTTTATATTCAAGTTTTAATTCTTTTTTTAACATTTCCAAAAACAGACATTTTTTCTGGATTGAATCAATCAGGTATAAATCTATATCATCTTGATAATAAATTTTTAAAGGTATTCCGGGAAAACCTGCTCCTGTTCCTAAATCTGCAATTTTTTTCCCTTTCACATTAATCTGCTTTATTTCAAAAACTTTAACGAGGGTTAGGCTGTCTAAAAAATGTTTTTTAATGATTTCATCTTTTTTTCTAACAGAGGTCAGGTTATAAACCCTGTTCCATTTTATAAGTGTGTTTAAATAGATTTCAAACTGTTTTAATTGGTTGTCTGATAAGTTGAGATTATTTTCCTCTGCTAATTTTTTTAAAAGCTGGATTTCCATTATTTTAAAACTTTTTTGGTTTTTATGTAAAAAATGTATA
>JALSSE010000088.1 GCA_026984415.1 Hydrogenothermaceae bacterium
TGTATGTTCCGTACATGGGGGGATATTGTGCCTCAAAATACGCTTTAAATGCCTTTTCTGATAGTTTAAGGGCAGAGGTTAAACCTTACAACATACACGTGCTAAACCTTATTGTTGGAAGAATAAACACAGGATTTTCTAAAAGTGCTTTAGGTACAAAGAAGCCACCTTCTACACCGTTTGGGGGAGATATTAATAAATTTTCAGATGTTGTTTTTAAAGGATACAAAAAGAAAAAAAGAGAAATAACTTTTCCATACTGGTACAAATTTATTATTTATTTTTCAAAGATTTTTCCTAATTTGTACGACAGAATTGCATTAAAGAAATGGAATGGACAAAGATAAAAAATTTTTAGATGTTGCTTATGAAGAAGCATTAAAAGCATACAAAAAAGGTGAAGTTCCTGTTGGTGCAGTTATTGTTAAAGAGGATAAAATCGTTTCTAAAGGTCATAATTTAAGACTAAACAAAAATAATCCTTTATATCATGCTGAAGTAGTGGCAATTCAAAAAGCATCAAAAAAACTTAAAAACTGGAGATTAGATGACTGTATTTTATACGTAACATTGGAACCTTGCCTTATGTGTGTTGGCGCTATCCAGCAGTCAAGGATAAAAAAAGTAATATTTTCTGCCCTTGATGAAAAAGGAGGATGCGTTTTAAGTAAATATCAAATATTTGATGATAAAAAATTACCTTTTAAAATAGAGTATGAATTTATTGAAGACAAAAGAAGCAGTAAACTTTTAAAGCAATTTTTCAAGGAAAGAAGGCAGAAATAGCCTTCTTTTTATCTTCCATATAATCCCATTAAATGTCCTTTTGACAGTATATGTCCACTCATTTTCGATTCTACCTGATGTCTTGAAGCTCCTGCAGGTAAATTTAAAGAAGGAATATCAAGGGCAAACACTTTTATAAAATACCTGTGGGGTTTTCCGGGAGGTGGACAGGGACCGCCATAGCCAATTCTTCTAAAATCTGTAATTCCCTGTTTTATACCATCAACTTCTGGTACTTTTGGAAAGTTTTCTGGAAAAGATGTTATACTTTCAGGAATATCGTAAACTACCCAATGGGTAAATGTTCCAACTGGCGCATCTGGGTCATCCATAATAATAACAAAACTTTTTGTTTCTGAAGGAAAATTAGACCATTTTAAATCAGGAGAAATATCTTTTCCATCGCAGGTATAAATTTCTGGTATAAATTCTCCATTGTCAAAAGCATTGCTTGAAACCTTAATTGTTGAAGGAATTTCCCCACCTCCTCCAAAAGAGAATAAAGACAGAGTTAAAATACCTGCTGTTATAAATTTTTCTTTCATAATAAACCCTCCACTTTGTTTTGGTAATGAATATCAAGATAGGACTTATAGAGGATTTATCAATAAAAATTAGTAATTAATGTTCATGTTCATGCTTGTGCATATGTTCTTTACCAAAGTAAACTTCCTCAAATTCGTCTAATATTTCCCTTAATTTATCAACGTATTTTAAATCTGTTGATTGTTTAACTTTCATAGCGTAAAAGGAAAGTTTGTGTAAAAGTTCTAACTTTTTCAAATACGTTTTATATTTTTTTGAATCTGATTTATCAACAGGTTTTACCCTCTGGGTTAAAAAATACTGCCATACAATGTGCTGGATTTTCCTTGCGTGTTCGTCTTTATTATCAATCCATCTAACTAACTGGTTGTAAACAAGTGGTGTTTTTTCTTTTGTGTTAGACAGTTCGTTAATTGCATTAACTGATTTTTCAATAGTAAGGATATCCTCTTTAATCATATGAATTCTCATTTCGTCATCATAAATTCCACATGGAACTTCGCAATGGGCAAAAGATTTAACAGGAACAAAAACAACAAGAGCAAACCACACAAATATGATAAATTTTTTCATACTACTCCTCCGTAAGAATTAAATTCTATTACGATTTAAAATTACTGAATTTTTAACTAATTAGCAATAGAATTAATAGGTAATAACCTTTGTATTTGTATCGTAGAACTCTTTAAATACAAGACGGGGTTCACCTAATTTAATACCAGTAACAAGAACATCTTCTGTATATCCCGCTATTTTTAAACACATTTTACAGATATAAACTTTTCCACCTTTTGCAATGAATGTTTTGATAATGTCCTGTATTCTTTTCCCAGTATAAGGGTCTTTCGGTAATTTTGCTTTCCTAATACCTAAATG
>JALSSE010000089.1 GCA_026984415.1 Hydrogenothermaceae bacterium
TTTTTACCGACTTTTTGAGATTCAAGGGCAAAATTCAGTGCCATAACTGCCTTCCACGTATCATCTGTTGTTAGGTTGATAAAAAGCCTTCCATTCTCACCTGCCTGTGCATTTTGAGAAGTTAAAACAATTGAAAAGAATAAAACGATTGATAAAACAAGTTTTTTCATAGCTACTCTCCCATGCTTAATATTTTTTTATAATTTGTATATTTAATTATATCTCTATCTTTTTTGTATTGCAAAGATTAATATAAGAATATAATCTTATATATTTATCAAATATTTACAGAAATAGGACAAGGAATCTTTAATAAGTTAAAATATTGTAGTCCAATTTAAGAATCTGGAGGCCTTTGGTTTTGAGTGAAAAAAAGAAAGTAATCATCTTAGGAAGTGGTCCAAATAGAATAGGACAGGGTGTTGAATTTGATTACGCCTGTGTCCATTGTGTATGGGCTTTAAGAGAAGAAGGATACGAAGCAATAATGGTAAACTGCAATCCTGAAACAGTCTCTACAGATTACGATACTTCAGATAAACTCTTTTTTGAACCTATTGTTTATGAAGATGTACTAAATATTATAGAAAATGAGAAACCAATTGGTGTTGTTGTTCAGTTTGGTGGACAAACACCTCTTAAACTTGCTGTTCCACTACAAAACGCAGGGGTAAATATATTAGGAACTTCACCAGAAAGTATTGATATAGCAGAAGACAGGGAAAGGTTCAGAAATTTAATCATACAGTTAAACCTTAAACAACCAGAAAGTGGGATAGCAAAATCAAAAGAAGAAGCAATATTAATTGCTGAAAAAATCGGATACCCAATTTTAGTTAGACCTTCTTACGTACTTGGTGGACGTGCCATGAAATTAGTTTACGATACATCTGAACTACTTGAATACATAGAGGAAGCTGTTTATGTTTCTGAAGATAAGCCGCTTTTAATAGATAGATTTTTAGAGGATGCTATTGAACTTGATGTAGATGCTGTGTCTGATGGGGAAGATGTACTTATAGGAGCAGTTATGGAACATATAGAAGAAGCAGGGATACATTCTGGAGATAGTGCAACCTGTGTTCCTCCATATACAGTTTCTGAAAATATAATCTTAGAAATTAAAGAAAACACTAAAAAACTTGCAAAAGCTTTAAACGTAAAAGGCTTAATGAATGTACAGTTTGCTGTAAAAGATGAAGAAATTTATATTATTGAAGTAAATCCAAGGGCTTCAAGGACAGTACCTTTTGCCAGTAAATCTATTGGTTATCCCCTTGCAAAAATAGCCTCAAAAATTTTAACAGGAAAAAAGCTAAAAGAAATAGTCCCTGAAGTATTTGAGATAAGGGAAAAACATCCTGCATCTGATTTCTTAAGTAAAGATTTTAAAAGATTTTCAATAAAAGAAGTTGTTTTCCCGTGGAACAGATTTCCTGAAGTTGACCCACTACTTGGACCAGAAATGAAAAGTACAGGTGAAGTAATGGGTATAGATGAAGATTTTGGTTTGGCTTTTTACAAGGCTCAGGCTGGTTCAGGACAGATTTTGCCAAAGGAAGGAAATGTTTTTATATCTGTAGCTGATAAAGACAAACCTTATATTGTTGAAATTGCACGAAAATTAAAAAATAAGGGATTTAAAATTTATGCGACAGAAGGAACCCACAAATTTTTGCTTGAAAATGGAATTGAAAATGAAAGGGTAAGCAAACTATCAGAAACAAGACCAAACATTGTTGACAGAATTAGAAATAATGAAATCCATATGATAATAAATACACCTTCTGGAAAAAGGGAAAGGTCTGATGCTTACTACATAAGAAGGGCTGCTGTTCTTCATAAAGTCCCTTATTTTACAACTATCAGAGGAGCCTATGCAGCT
>JALSSE010000090.1 GCA_026984415.1 Hydrogenothermaceae bacterium
CATCTACATCAAGATTATCAATTTTTAATCTCTGATACTTGTACCCTAAACCAGCGTATAAACCTGCAATTGCAGGAATACTTAATATTTTCACTTTTGCAAGAGCTTTTACGTCAACTAAAGAATTTCCGTCGTAAGATATTCCTTTTCCTTCTAAATCAAAGATTAAATCCGAAACCATTGGAATTAAAGGAACTGATACAGAAGCTCCAAGATAAAGCATAGGAATAGGTAGTGTAATATCTGCTTTTTGTGTTTCAGAAGTAGATTCTCTAAAAAGCTCTACATATCCATCTAAATATTTAACTGTTAAACCAATCTTTGGGTGTAAAAAAGGTACAGGAAGTCCGTAATAAACAGTTAAATCGTACTGGTCAAAATTCATATCTGTTTTAACTTTTTCATTAAAATTAATATTTAAATCACCAAATTTGAAGTTCTTATTAACTTCCCCTTCCCCTTTGTATTGGAAAGGAAAATATTCTAACTTAATATGAGGTAAAATAGGTAAATCAACGTCTACAAAAACGTTTGCTTTTTTAGAATCTCCTAATCCTAAATCACTTTCGACATCAACAGAATCTCCACCATAACTTATATCTCCAGAAGGAGAAAGTGTAGAATAACCAACTCCTAATGTAACATCAACACCGGGAATAGCTTTTGACTCCTGAGGTAAAATTAAACCCCCTGTAACTAAAAAAGCCAAAATTAGTTTCTTGTCCATAGAATCCTCCTTTAGAATTTTTATCTATTTTACTAAAAATCTAAACCAAATATACCAACAACTCCTCTCCATACTAAATCAACCTGAGGGTCTGCTTTTCCATTTGGAAGGTTTTTCAAAACTAAATGCCAGTATCTATAACCTAAACCTAAAAATACCCCACTTGAACTCTGGAATAGGTGTAATTTTAATTTTACAGAACCAAATGCATCTAAATAAAAAGAATTATCGTACGATATACCTCTAATCTCTGCATCTAAATATCCACTTAAAAAAGTAGGTATCAACGGTACTCCAGATTCAGCTCCAAAGTAAAGCATTGGGAGTATTGATGTTACTGTACTGCTGTCTTCTTTATTCAATTTTTCAGCTTTTGCGTAAACTTCACCTTTAACATATTTTGCACCAACTCCTATTCTTGGTTTCATAAATGGAAGTGTAAAATCATAGTAGAGGATAAGGTCGTAATTTCTGTTAAATGTAGCTCTTGTTTTAACCCTGTCATAAGCATTTATTTTTATGTTAAATAAACCAACATCAATAGGAATTTTAACTGTAGCATCTCCTTTGTGGTTAAATGGCAAAGATTCAAACTTTATGTTAGGTAAAATTGGTAATCCAATATCAACAAAGAAATGGTCTTTACTTGAATTACTCATATCAAAAGTTCTGTCTACGTCGTAAACTGTTTTCCCTGATTTTAACGTTCCAGATATGTTTAGTGTCAGTTTATAAAATCCAAATTTAAACTCTACACCTCCCGGTGCTGAAAAAGAATTTTTATACAGAAATAAGACTAAAAATACAGGTAGCAGGTATTTTATTTTTTTAAGCATAATTTACTCCAAATCAGGTTAATACCTTTTTTAAGATATCAATCCCTTCGTCTATCTCCTTTTCATTTATTACTAAAGGAGGAACAAACCTTAAAGTGTTTTTGCCAGCTGTCCCTAAAATCAATCCATTCTCCAGTGATTTCTTTACTATTTCTGATGCATTTATATTTTCGGGTAAATCCATTCCAACCATTAAACCAATACCCTTTACATTAAAATTAAATTCTTTTAATCTTTCTGCTAAGTATTTTCCATTTTTTGAGACTTTTTCTAAAAATTCTGGTTTTGTTATTTCTTTAAGAACTACTTCTGCTGAAACAGAAGCTATATAATTTCCACCAAAAGTTGAACCATGTGTTCCGGGAGTAAGAGATTTTGCTACTTCTTCTTTTGCAATTGTAGCTCCTATTGGAATACCACCACCTAAACCTTTTGCAGATGTAATAATATCTGGTTCTATTCCATAGTGCTGGTAAGCAAAAATCTTTCCTGTTCTACCTATTCCCGTTTGAACTTCATCAACAACAAATAAAATATCTTCCTGTTTACATAGATTGTAAAGCTCATTAACAAATTCTTTATCTGCTGGATTTATTCCACCTTCTCCCTGAATTAGTTCAATCATTACAGCTGCTGTTTTTGAAGATATATTTTCTTTTACAGATTTTATGTTGTTAAACTCTGCATATCTAAAACCTTCTGGTAAAGGTTCAAAACCTTCGTGGTACTTTGGCTGTGCCGTTGCAGCAAGGGTTTTTAAAGTCCTGCCGTGAAAACCACCTTTGAAAGTTATCATCTCATATTTATGTTGTCCTTTATCGTAGAAATACTTTCTTACCATTTTTATAGCTGCTTCATTTGCTTCTGCCCCACTATTGGAAAAAAAGACTTTATCCCCTGAAGAATTTTCAACAAGTATTTTTGCTACATTTATTTGAGGTTGGATATAAAAGAGATTTGATACGTGTAATAACTTTTTTGATTGTTCACAAATTGCATTTGTTAATTTTGGATGGTTATAACCTAATGTGTTTACTGCAATTCCTGCTAAAAAATCTAAATATTTTTTTCCTTCTGTATCGTAAAGATAAACACCTTCTCCCTTTTCAAAGGATACAGGAAATCTGCTGTAATTTCCTACAAGGTATTTATTCCCTTCTTCTACAAAATTCATTTAACTCTCCTCTTTTCATTTAAAAATTGTATTATTGCCTCAGCAGCCCTTTTCAACGCTCCTTTTTCTCCTAATCTATCTTTTACCTTTTCTTTTAAATCTTTTTTTGTTTTATTCCATAGTTTTTCATCTTCTAAATACTTTAAGCTAACATTTGCAATGTTAACAGGATTACATTCTTCCTGTATCAGTTCTTTTACTACTTCTTCTCCTGCAACTATGTTTGGAAGTCCAATAAAAGGAATTTTAACGAGCATTTTACCTATAAAATAAGAAACTGGGCTTACTTTATAAACTATAACAAATGGGTTTCCAATTATTGCAGCTTCTAAAGTAGCAGTCCCTGATGTAATTACAGAGAATTTTGATTGGTTCATTGTTTCATAAGCAGGGTATTTAAATTTATCTTTAGTCACTAATTTTACAGGTAAATTTTTATTTTCTTCTATTTTTTCTTTTACAAGTTTTTCCACATTTGGAGTTACAGGTATAACAAATTCTAATTCTTTGTGTACATTGTAAATTAAACGTGCAGATTCAAGCATTGTAGGAAGTATAAGTTCTATTTCGTGTTCTCTACTTCCTGGAAGAAGTCCAAAAATTGTTTTATTTTCAGGTATTTTTAATTTTTTCCTAAAACTTTCAGAACTTTCTTCTGTTTTCACAATATCAAGTAAAGGATGACCTACATAAATTAATTTAAAATCTATTCCTATGTAATCTGCATAAATATCTTTTTCAAAAGGCCATATTGATATAAGTAAGTCTGTATATTTTACTATTTTAGGAATTCTTCCTTTTCCCCATGCCCATACCTGTGGAGCAATAAAATAAACTGTTTTTATTCCTAATTTTTTTGCTTCTTTTAAAAGCTTCAGGTTAAAACCCGGATAATCAACAACAATAACTAAATCAACGCCGTTTTTTAATTCGTTTACAGCTTTTTTAAATGCATTTTTTATTTCAAAATATTTTGGAATTATTTCTGTAAAACCAACAACAGATAGGTTTTCCATAGGTTCAATAGTTTTACAACCAGCTTCTCTCATTTTTGGACCAGTTATACCAACCCACTCAAATTCTGGCATTAATTTAATAAGTTCAGAAGCGTAGTTATCAGCAGAAACTTCTCCAACACTTATAAAGATTTTTTTCTTTTTTTTGGCTTCCATATTAATTATAATAACATTATTACAGTTAAATGGAGAATCTATGTTAGGTAATTATTACTATATATTAATATTGTTAATTTTCTCCTTATTTTTAAATTTAGGAATTTTCCCACTTTTCCTTGAAGAACCAAGAAGGGCAGTAGTAGCCCTTGAAATGACT
>JALSSE010000091.1 GCA_026984415.1 Hydrogenothermaceae bacterium
TTTAATCATATTTGCTGGGGTAAATCTTGCAAACTTTAAACTTGCCTATTACACGGACTCTAATAGATGGATTTCTTTCATTGCTTTTCTGCTTTGCGTAGTATCCATCGGTGTTTTATTCCTTTACAATCTAAAAACAAGCCCTGAGAGTTTACAGTCTTCATTGGTTGTCCTTGTTTTAACATTTTTGTTTGAGCTATTTTATAGGTTTTTTACAAAAGTAAAGCTCAAAGAATACATAGACTGGAGATTAGAAGAGGGAGAAAAACTTGTACAAAATTATGAGGAAATTTTACCTAAAGTCAGAGAAAAGTTAAAAAATACATTTGAAGATGGAGAAATTTATCTTGTTGGAAATCTTTCTACTAAAAGTAAGGAAAAATCAGGACATATAAATATTGTTGTAATCACAGAAAAACCTATTAAGGAAATAGAAGAAGAAGAAGAAAAATTAAAGAAAGAACTGAATCTAAAAACTTATCACCCAATACATCTAAAAATTTTACACAAAAAAGAAAAAGATAAACTACCAAAGGAACATAAGAGGATAGATTAATTGGAAGAAACAAAAATACTACTTCATTACACAATAGGACTTCTTACAATACTAAACCCTGTTGCAGCTGCTGCAATAATGGTATCTCTTATACCACCAGATACAAAAAAGGAAGAAATAACATCTATAAGCATTAAAACGAGTTTTACTGTTTTAGTTGCTTCAGTTCTTACTGTATTTTTAGGAGATTTAATATTTAAAATTTTTGGGATAAATGTTTACTCTATAAAAGTAATAGGTGGAATAGTCCTTATTGTCCTTGCGCTTAGTATGATAAAAGGTGAAATATCCGAGACAAAACACTCAAAAGAAGAATCAAAAGAAGCTAAAGAAAAAGAGGATATATCAGTTATACCTCTGGGAATTCCAATATTATTTGGCCCCGGTGTTATTGCAACTCTTATTGTTTTTAAGATAAAATCTCAAACTTTATTAGAAATTGGACTATTGATTTTATCCATTTTAATTTCAACAATTGTTGTGTTTTTCACCTTGAAAAACGCTGTTTTACTAAATAGGGTTTTAGGTGTGACAGGTTTAAAAATAACAACAAGAATAATGGGATTGATTGTTGGAGCAATAGCTTCCCAGTTTATAGTAAGTGGTGTTAAATCTTTGTGGAATATGTACTGATTTTAAATTTGTCCATTAGTTTCTTTTTCTCTTTTGGATTTAATCCAGCTATACAGGAGATATAAAGTTCCTAATAAAACTACAATTCCAGCAATAATTAAATAATACTCTTTTGCCTTTCCAAATATTTTCTCGGCGGTATGTCCAAACACAAATCCTAAACCAATGTAGATAAAAGCCCAGATAAAAAGAGAAAGAATATTAAAAAATGAAAATTTTGCCATACTGAAACCAGTTGCACCAAATAAAACCATAGGTACAACCCTCATTCCGTATAAAAATCTAATTATAAAAATTGAAAAAATTCCATATTTTTCAACAAGTCTTTTTGCTTTCCTATACTTTCTACGGGTTACTGAATTTCCAAGTAAAAACTCTCTTCCTTTCCATCTTCCAAGAAGAAAATAAAGAATTTCATGTGTAAAAGCACCACTTATGGCAAAAAGTAAAGAGGGGATTGGCTTTAAAAAACCTACTTTTATAAAAAAACCAACAATTAAAAGAAAAATTTCACCTTCTAAAAAAGTTCCAATGAAAACTGCGATATACCCATAATGGTGAAGGAACTGTTCTAAATTTTCTATTATTTATCTTCCTCCAGGTTCTTGAATACTATATTATAGTCTATAAATTAAGAGGAATACAAAAGGATATTAGCAATGTGAAATATCTCTTAAATCTAACTATTTAGTGGGTAAATCAAAAAATTAGAAAGGAAATATTATTAAGTCAATCTATAACTCTATTAAATTCCTAAAATTTTTATAATAACTCTTTTAGGTCTTTGTCCGTCATATTCAGCATAAAAAATTTCCTGCCATGGTCCTAAATCTAATTTTCCGTTTGTAATAGGAAGCATTACTTGAAGGTGGGTTAAAAGGTTTTTTAGGTGGGCGTCTGCATTATCTTCACCTGTAAGGTGGTGTTTATAGTTTTCTTTAAAAGGTGCTAATTTTTCTAACCATTCCCAAATATCTTCATGTAAACCTTCTTCATCATCTTGAATAAAAACAGAAGCTGTTAAGTGCATTGCTGAAACAAGGCAAAAACCTTCCTGAACTCCTGATTTTTCAACTGCTTTTTGAACTTTATCAGTTATTCTTATTAAATCTCTTCTTTTCGGAGTGTTGAATGTGAGATATTCTGTGTATGATTTTGCCATCCCTTCTTTAATCATTAGTAATCTCCCATCTGTTTATACAATTTATTATTTCAGATTTCAAAAGGTTTGGCAATAACTGGAAGTCGTAATACCTTTAGTTAGTGGGTTAATTACATCTTAAACATATCTAACAATAGATTAAAGAAAAATATTAGAAAATGCAATTTTGAGGTTTATTAAGAGATTAATTTGAAAAACTACTGTTATATTTTAAAATTTCCTTTTAAAAAGGAAAGATTTGTGATAAAATTTCCTTATGAAAAGGAAAAATATTTTTAAAGAGCTTATTTTAGAATTTCAACATCAAAAAGTTCCTGAGATAATAGATAGAGATATCAACATTCCTATAAACACTGGAAAAATAATATCTGTTATTGGTGTAAGACGAAGCGGAAAAACATATATCCTTTTCCAAATTATAAAAAAATTAATAAAAGATATACCTATTGAAAAAATAATTTACATAAATTTTGAGGATGAAAGGCTTGATATAAAATCTCAGGAACTAAACCTTATTTTAGAAGCATACATGGAACTTTTCCCAAATAATTCTTTAAATAATGTTTATTTTTTCTTTGATGAAATTCAAAACATAAATGGATGGGAAAAATTTGTCCGTAGACTATATGACAGATATTCCAAAAATATTTATATAACAGGTTCTAACTCAAAATTACTTTCAAAAGAAATATCAACAGCTTTAAGAGGAAGAACAATAAGTTATGAAGTGTTTCCACTTTCATTTAAAGAGTTTTTAAAGTTTAAAAATTATTCTTTCAAAGAAAATGAGATTTATATTCCACAGAAAAAAGCTCTTATGAAAAGTCTTTTTAATCAGTATTTAAATTTTGGTGGCTTTCCAGAAGTTGTTTTACAGGAAGATGAAACAATAAAAATAAAAATACTTCAGGAATATTTTGATGTAATGCTTTACAAAGATTTAGTAGAAAGATATAAAATAAAAAATATACCAGTATTAAAATATTTCATAAAAAAAACAATAGAAAATGTAGGAAAACCTCTTTCGGTAAATAACATCTATAATGAGATAAAATCGCAAGGATACAAAGTATCTAAGGACAGTTTATATGAATTTTTAGAAATGTTAGAAAGTATTTATCTAATATTTACAGTAAGAAAGTTTTCAAAGTCTGTGTTAAAAACAGAACTATCACAAAAAAAAGTTTATTTAATTGATAATGGCTTTTTGAATGCCCTTTCTTTTTCTTTTAAAGAAAATAAAGGTGCTCTACTTGAAAATTTGACTGCAAAAGAATTTAAAACTTACGAAGGTGAAATTTTCTATTTTAAAGAAAAAAAAGAATGCGATTTTATTACTGTAATAAAATCAAAATTTATTCCTGTACAGGTAAGTTATGTTCTAAAAAATAAAAAAACATTAAAAAGAGAAATAGATGGACTTTTAGAGGCAATGAAATATTTAAATGCCAGAAATGGTTATATAATAACCTATGATGAAGAAGACCAGTTAAACATAGAAAACAAGACTATACAAATAATTCCTGCTTATAAATTTATTTTTAAATCTCAAAACAGTTTGAAATAACCTCTACAAATCTTATATTATTTTGATTAATCAATAATTTAAATGGGGTGAGTTTTGAATGGTTTATGATGTTGAATACGATGTCGTTGTTATAGGCGGTGGGCATGCAGGAATTGAAGCTGCATTATCTTCTGCAAAAC
>JALSSE010000092.1 GCA_026984415.1 Hydrogenothermaceae bacterium
GTATTCTCCCATCTGCTTTATATTGATTTCTTTTATCCCTGAAATATTAAAAGAACGGGGTGGTTTTGGATAACCTTTAACCCCACATCCATTTAAAAAGAAAACAGATACAGTTAAAAAAGCAAATAATTTAAGTAATCTCATTTTATTCTTCTTCTAATTCCTGTCTAAACCTGTGTAGTTTTAGTAGTTTTTCTATCATTTCTGGAAATTCTTTTAAAGGAATTTGATTGGGACCATCAGATAAAGCTTTACTTGGGTCTGGATGTGTTTCTAAAAACAGACCATCAACCCCAACAGAAACGGCAGCTTTTGCAAGTGGATAAGCAAACTGTCTCTGTCCACCTGAAGATTTACCCTGTCCACCTGGGAGCTGGACGCTGTGGGTAATATCGTAAATAACAGGGGCAAATTCCCTCATAATAGGTAAACTTCTGAAATCAACTACAAGATTGTTATAACCAAAAGACACACCCCTTTCTGTCAGATAGTACTTTGTGGCTCCCCCATATTTTAATTTTTCAACAATATTTTTTGTATCCCAGGGAGCTAAAAACTGCCCTTTTTTTACATTTATCTCTTTACCTGTTCCTGCTGCAGCTAAAAGTAAATCTGTTTGCCTACATAAAAAAGCTGGTATCTGTAAAACATCAACAACTGTTGCGGCAGGTTTAGCCTGATAGCTTTCGTGTATATCTGTCAGAATAGGGAGTTTATACTCATCTTTTATTTCCTGTAATATTTGAAGTCCTTTTTCAAGACCGGGACCCCTGTAAGATTCATGGCTACTTCTATTTGCTTTATCAAAAGAAGATTTAAAAACAAATCTAACATCAGGATGTTTTTCCTGTAAATCTTTTAATACTTCAGCAACTTCTGATAAAACTTCCTTTGACTCAATCACACATGGACCAGCAATTATTGTAAATTTTTCCTTTTCCATACTAAACACCTCTTGAATATTTGAATAAATATAATAATATCTAAAATTTAATTATTCCACTTCGTAAAAGTCATTAAAAAGTAAATCCAAATAAACATCAGATTTATGATTAAACTCAACTTATTGATTTTACTGATTAATTTATTTTTAAATTTAAATATCTGATTGTTAATTCAATATTTTATCTGATTAGAATTGACTAATATTTTATTAAAATAGTTATTGCATTTTTTAAAATTGGGAAATATAATAATTAATAAATAAAAACAAAAAACATGAAAGGAGGTAACAAAGTATGGCAAAAATCAAACCTCTCTATGACAGGGTTGTGATTAAGTTAGTAGAGGAAGCAGAAGAAAAAACTCCATCTGGTATCATCATTCCAGATACAGCAAAAGAAAAACCACAGGTTGGTGAAGTTATTGCTGTTGGAGAAGGTAGGATTACAGACAGTGGTAATGTTGTTCCTCTTAAAGTTAAAGAAGGGGATAAGGTATTTTTCAGCAAATACGCTGGAAATGATGTTGTTATTGACGGTGAAGAATTTATCGTTATTAGAGAAGACGACATTTTTGCAATCATCGAATAATTAAAGAAAAAAATAAAGGAGGTGCAATAGATGGCAGGCAAAAAAATAGTATATGGTGAAGATGCAAGAGCAAGACTAAAAGCTGGTGTAGATAAATTAGCAGATGCAGTAAAAGTTACATTAGGACCAAGAGGTAGAGAGGTTATCTTAGAAAAGAAATGGGGTTCACCGGCAGTAACAAAAGACGGTGTATCTGTTGCTAAAGAGATTGAATTAACAGACCCATACGAAAATATGGCAGCTCAATTGGTTAAAGAAGTTGCTTCAAAAACTGCTGATGTGGCAGGTGATGGAACAACTACTGCAACAATCTTAACACAGGCAATTTACACAGAAGGATTAAAAGCAATAGCTTCTGGTGCTAACCCTGTATATGTTAAAAGGGGAATTGATGAAGCTGTAAAATTAGTTGTAGAGGAACTTAAAAAAGCTTCAAAAGAAGTAAGTGGAAGAACAGAAATTGAACAGGTTGCTACAATTTCTGCAAATAACGACCCAGAAATTGGAAAAATCATTGCTGATGCAATGGAAAAAGTTGGAAAAGATGGTGTAATCACTGTTGAAGAATCAAAAACTGCAGAAACAACTCTTGATGTAGTTGAAGGTATGCAGTTTGACAGGGGATACTTATCACCATACTTTGTTACAAACCCTGAAAAAATGGAAGCAGTATTAGAAAATCCATTTATCTTGATTTATGAGAAGAAAATAAACAACATTAGAGAGCTATTACCAGTTCTTGAAAAAGTTGTTCAAACAAACAGACCGCTATTAATAATCGCTGAAGATGTAGAAGGTGAAGCATTAGCCACATTAGTAGTAAACAACTTAAAAGGTGTATTAAAAGTTGTTGCTGTTAAAGCTCCAGGATTTGGAGACAGAAGAAAGGCTATGCTTCAGGACATTGCAATCTTAACAGGTGGTCAGGCAATAACTGAAGATTTAGGAATGACTTTAGAAAGTGTTGAACTTGACCAATTAGGACAGGCTGATAAAGTTGTTGTTGATAAAGACAATACAACAATCGTTGGTGGAAAAGGAAACCCTGAAGATATTAAAGCAAGAATTGAGCAAATAAAAGCTCAAATTGAAACTACAACTTCAGAGTATGATAAAGAAAAACTTCAAGAAAGATTGGCTAAACTTTCTGGTGGTGTTGCAATCATTAAAGTAGGTGCTGCAACAGAAGCAGAACTAAAAGAGAAAAAAGACAGGGTTGATGACGCTGTCCACGCAACAAAAGCAGCAGTAGAAGAAGGTATTGTTGCTGGTGGTGGTGTTGCACTTTACAGAGCATCAGGTGTACTTTGCAACATAGAAGAAGAAAACAAAGACAAAGAGTGGGGTATCAAAATAATCAAGAATGCCTGCAAAGCTCCACTAAAACAAATTGCATACAACGCAGGATTTGAAGGTTCTGTTGTATTAGAAAGAATAAAAGAATCTGAAGATAAAGATTTTGGATTTAACGCTGCAACTGGAGAATATGTAAACATGATAGAAGCTGGTATTATTGACCCTACAAAAGTAGTAAGAACAGCTATCCAGAACGCAGCTTCTATTGCAGGAACAATGCTCACAGCAGAAGCTCTTGTTGCTGAAATACCTGAAAAAGAAGAAAAACTTCCAGGTGCAGGAGCTGGAATGGAAGACATGGGAATGGGTGGAATGGGATTCTAATCTACCTTTCCCTTTACATATTTTTACGAAGCCCGCTCTTTTTGAGCGGGTTTTTTTATTTTGTACTGGTTTTAAAAACAAAAATCTGGTGTAATTAATAATCTGATTTTTTACAGGAGGAATAAAAATTTTTAAGTTTGAATTACTTAAAGAAGATGGGAAAGCAAGGCTTGGAAAAATTCACACCATCCACGGAGAAATAGAAACCCCTGTTTTTATGCCAGTTGGAACACAGGGAACGGTGAAGGCTGTAACAAAAGACCAGTTATTATCAACAAAACCTCAAATAATATTAGGAAACACATACCATCTATACTTAAGACCTGGTACCGAAGTTTTAAAGCATTTTGGTGGACTCCACAGGTTTATGAACTGGGAAAAACCAATTCTTACAGACAGTGGTGGTTTTCAGGTTTTTTCATTGGCACAGAGTAAAGAGATAGAAGGAAAAACAAAACCAGAAGTAATAGTAACTGAAGAAGGAGTTAAATTTAAATCCCACCTTGATGGCTCATGGCATTTTTTTACCCCAGAACTTGTTATTGATATACAGGAAATAATAGGAAGCGATATAATGATGCCATTAGATGAATGTCCACCTTATCCTGTTAGCCATCAGTTTGCAGAAGAATCTTTAAAAAGGACAGTTAGATGGCTTGAAAGGGCAAAAAAACATAAAAAGAATGACTGGCAGGCTCTATTTGGAATTATTCAGGGTTCCACATATGAAGATTTAAGGAAAGAAAGTACATTAAGAACGGTAGAATTAGAAATGGATGGTTATTCAATAGGAGGTTTATCTGTTGGTGAACCTGCAGAACTAATGTATAAAATGA
>JALSSE010000093.1 GCA_026984415.1 Hydrogenothermaceae bacterium
TTTCTTATTAACTAATCATCTGTGAATTAATTTTATTGATTTTTGTAAAGATAATCTGTATATTTAAAATAGGGAAGGGGGAAGTATATTTTTTTATCTCAATATTCCTTTCTTCCACCATCTTTTAGTTTAATAATTTTAAGAAACATCCGAAATGTTTTTTTATATAAACGGGAGAATTTTTTCAAATTTAACTAAATGAGGAGGTCTATTTATGCAAATTTCAAAACTATTCCCAAAAAGTATGTTCTTAGCCATTTCCGCTTCTGTTTTTCTCTTTAGCTGTAGTGGTGGAGGTGGAGGCGGAGGTGGTGGAGAAGGTCAGATATCATCTTCTTCACTATCCGGGACTGTGGAAACGAATGGAACATCCACTTCATCATCTTTACCAGAAGGAGTCACAGCCCTTGTTAAAGTAACATCTCTTGACAAAAATGGAAATCAAATTGATTCAAAAATTTTAACAACTACGTCTGGATTTTTCTCTTTGGATGTAAACACAAGTAACAATGGAGGAAAAATTGTAATAACTGCCTCAGCTAACGGTTATACTGAAGGAACTAAAACAATTGAATTTAACTCACCACAAGAACTTAATAACTTATCTATTCAATTAGAAATTGACCCAATTACACAAAAAATTGTGCCTGTTTCTCAAATTAATATTGCTTCAAATGGAAGTAAAGTTATAAGAGTTGGCTTTTTTAAAGATAAAAATGGAGTAATGAAAGCTGTAGCAGGTGAATCTTCTATAAAAAAGGCATCATTAGATAACAATCTTGTAATGGAATTATCAATTCCTGTATCAAAACTTCAAGAAGGTACAGAAAATATAAAGGTATCTTACAGAGATTTTAAACCTTCAAATCCAAACGATTATGAAAACTTCCCCGGAGAAGAAAGAGACGACGGCAAAGAGTTAATTTCAGTTGGGTTTGATTGGTTAGAAATAACAGACCCTAAGACAGGAAAAAATCCATTTGTAAAATCTGAAGAACCTTCAGGACAAGGAATTTCTGCACAGCTTGCTAAAGTTGATTTAGGCGAATATTACAGAATATTAAGATATGTTGATTGTGAACAGATAAATAAAATAAAAAATTCTTTAGGAACATTAGATGAAGACCCTGCAAAACCTGGAATCCAGTTTACTTTCTATGCTTTTGACTGGGATACAGGTGCATGGGTTCCAGCTGGGCAGGCAACTTTTGTAGATAATGGAGATGGTAATATAGTTCGTTACTATGAAGTTGGTGAAAATGAAGATACAGTAGATACAGCATGGGATTATATTATTCAAAATGGTTGTATTAATGACGTTCCTTGTAATACAAATGATCCTACAAGTAGTGCCTGTGTAGATGTTGATGGAGATAATTCCCCAGAAGATGTTAGCTGTTCTGGTAACCACGTTATCACAGATGAAAATAATATATGTGCAATTACACAAAATGATTACTCACCAACATACGTAGTAATTAGTGTAACAAATCCACAACTAAATTGGAAAAACCTTGACTATGTAAAACCTGCCACTGGAGTTGTAGAATGTAAAGTAACTATAAAAGATGATTCAAACAATCCAATAGCTACCTATGTCCAAGCTTACGGTGATAGTAATAATTGCATTGAATGGACTTCAGGAAATACGGCAGCTTCAAATGGAGAAGTAACATTATCCAGCATAAAATATTGTGACCCTGCAAATGGAATAATTGAGTATTATGACCCAATTAATTCTACAACTGTTCAATACGATGGAGATAACGACGGTACACCTGATACTGTAACTTTCTGTCCTCCTAATGACCAAAATTGCACCTGTGAAGTAAATATAACAATAACAGATATAAATAAATGTACTGTTGAAGGTTATGTTAAAGATTCAGATACAGGAAATGGAAAAGCTGACATCTTAGTGATAGCACATGACCAGAGTTATTCTATTTATAGATGGGGAATGACAGATAACACAGGTAAATACTCTATAAAAGTCCCTTGCTCTGTTAGTCTTCAGCTTGAAGCTGATTCAAGCCAGTTAGAATTTAATGTAAATGGAAATACTGAATTAGATGAAACTTCTGATTCACAGAATATTGCTGTTTTAAAGGATATTTCTGTTACAAACAACCCTCCAGATGGATATGGATGGCTGTCAACGTATGCAACCCAAAAGGGCAATCCTATTACAGCTTTCCTTTATGGCTGGGACTATGAAAATGATGTTCCAATTAAATACAAATTGAAAGTTTTAGATTCACAAAATCAGGAAATCACTGGATTATCTAAAACTGGACAAATCACTCAAAACTATGGACAGATAGCAGAATCAATTGATACTACAAACCTTACTGCTGGAACTTACACTGTAAAATTTGTATTGGCTGATAGTCTTTACTCAGGTGATATTTCAACAGCAAGTCAAAATACTACAGAAGTTGTAGCTGGAGCATTTACTGTGTATGAAGGAAATGCTCTTCCTGTAATATCCTACTTTTATGTAATTCCATCTACAGTTAGCCATCCAGGTGCTGAAGTAACAGTCTACGGTTCGGCTTATGATTTAGATGGAGACCCAATCACTTCAGAAGTATCTTACATTTGCTTTGACAAAGATAATAATTACTTAATGGCTGGAAATCCAGGTGCTGGAGATGATTTATTAGAAAATGGTGTAGCTAATTTTGAACTTCCAGATAACTCTAACATAGCTTATTGCCTAATTAAATGGAGAGTTTCCGACTGTCCAAGTGATGAAGATGGAAATAATAATACTGACTGTGGTGAAATATTCCAGACAAGGACAGTTTTTATACAAAATAATTCTCCAATTGTTTCTATTTGGACAAGCAACCAAGTAGTACCTGAAGGAACTGAAAGTGTAACTATAAACTCTAATATTATAGAACCTGATGGGGATGATTACACCTGTTCATGGTTAGTTAATGGAACTTCAACAGGAGAAACAGATTGTGATTCATTTACTTTAGATTTAGAGAATTACACCCCACCTACAGAAATTGATGTAAAACTTATTGTTACTGATGAATATGGTAATACAGGCAATGCTATTTTAACTATTTTCTATGGAAAACAAGCTGATGTTAATTTAACAATTCAATAAAAGGAGGATTTATTAATGAAAAAGAAATTAGCAAAAGGATTTTTAGCAACAGCAGTTTTTGCAGTAGTTCCAGCTACATTCTGGGCTTGTGGAACAAGCTCAACTTCTTCAAACAGCAGTATAGGCACAGCATCTTTAAAATTAGGTGCTAAATTCAAGGGGAAAAATGGTGAAATTAGTTCACAGTTTTTAAGTAGTGAAATTAGTTGTATTGAATATAAACTTTATAATCCATTAAATGATGAAATTATTAAAGGTGCAATCGCTGTAAACAATCCTTCTGTAACGATTCAAAATTTACCAGTAACGAATTACAAGTTAATCCTGACAGCAAAAGATGGAAATTTAGAAACTGATGATGATGGAGAAAGCTCTTGTGATGGAGATAAAAAAGATAAACTATATGCTTTTGTTGATTTGGCAGAAGGTACAAATACTTTTACAGCAACAATGATTGGAAATGCAAGCTGGGAGTTTGTTGATAGTAATGATAACCCCCAACCTATTGTTTTAAATAAAACTAATCCAAATTCAAATGAAACTCTTAATTATTTCAATTTAGTAGAGGGATATGATATTTTTGATACATCTATTGATGCTACAAAACCATCTTTTTTCTCAAATTATGGGGTTATATTTAAAGGCTCTAATTTACCTTCAAATGACAAGTGTAATGGTGATGATATCTGTGTAACAGGAGGACAGTATCTTGTCCAGTTTATAGGACCTGATACAGCAAACAATGCGTTTAATACAGGTAATATTGATTTACAGGATTATAATGATGGTCAAGGACATATATATCA
>JALSSE010000094.1 GCA_026984415.1 Hydrogenothermaceae bacterium
ATACAGCATTTAGTTTTTTTACAAATAAAATCGTAAATTTTTTTCTGGTACAATTCAGGATACCACTTAAAAGCAAGACCGTGCCATGTATTTTCTACTATCCACAGCTCTTTATTTTTTAAAATATTTTTAATCTTCTCAATATCTGTAAAAGGGTCGTACTCACTGAAAATAAAGAATATATTTCCATTTATTTCATTTATATTCTTTTTAATATTTAACATTGATGTGTCAATTCCTGTAAGTTTCTTTCCTATAAACAGTGAGATTTTTGAGAAAGGAACTGCTAAAAAATCAGGAAATTTTTTAAATATGTATCTTGAGCTTTCCTCTAAGCTTAAATAAGGACTGTCTGCTATTACAACGTCTATCAAATTGGATTTTTCAATTTTTGCCAGAATACAGGCAACAGCCCCCATTGAAATCCCATGGGCAATAACAGTTTTGCATCCTATTTCTTTTAGAAAATTAGCAGATGCTTCAACGTCTAACCTTTCTTTATATCCAAGGGTTGTATTTGATTTATCACTTTCTCCGTGATTTCTTAAATCAATTGATAGGACTGTAAAACCTTTATCAAAATAAAATTTCACTAAATTGTTAAGTATACTTCTGTTTGCCCTTATTCCGTGGACTAAAATTACTCCGCATTTTGATTGATTTTCAAATAACCATCCTTTAATATTCAGGTTATCATCTGTTTTTATTGTGATGTTTTTCCTTGGTAAGTTTTGAATGTAGTAATCTACATAAACTCTGTACTGCCTTTCTGAATCAGGCTTTGTAAAACTTTTTGCTGTTGAGTAGGCAAAATAACCAAATGTTAATGAAAAAATCAGAACTGATAGAACAAAAATTAGATAAATCATAACTTCCTTTATTTTTAATTTGAAAAACAGATGTACTAAATTATAATATAAAAATTAATTACAAAAATGTAAAATCTTGAGGAAAAATGCCAGCAAAGACACAGCTAACTGCCCTTTATGAAATAAGTAAAGCCCTTTCTTCCTCGTCAAATTACGAGAAAAATATCAGATATATAACAAATCTCCTTATTTCATTAATGGGATTTGAAAATGTTTTTATAACAATAGTTGACCCTGAATCAGACAAACTAAAAACCTTTGGAGATTTTTTTGAGAAAGATATCAGTTATAAAAGAGGAGAGGGGATAACAGGGAAAGTCTGGAAACATGGTGTACCTATTGTAGTACCAAATATTTTAGAAGAAAAAGAGTTTCTGAATAAATTTAAAAGGGATTTGAATAAATACAAAGGTAAAAAAGTTGCTTTCATAGCAGTACCAATAAAAATTGGCAATAAAGTTGTTGGTGTGTTTGGTGTGGATAAGGTTTATACAGGATACGAATCTTTAGATGAGTACACAAAATTTTTGACTATGGTAAGCAGTATATTAGGTCAATCAATAAAACTTATTTCTACAATGAGATTAGAGAAAAAACAACTTGAAGAAGAAAAACAGAACCTGAAAGCACAGCTAAATATTCTTCTTTCAAAAACTGGTCTTGAGGGAATTGTAGGAAGAAGCCCAGCTATTATGGAAGTTGTTGATAATATCTATCAGGTAGCTCCAACAAACGCTACAGTTTTACTTACTGGAGAAAGTGGGGTAGGAAAAGAACTTTTTGCTAAAGCTTTACACCACAATTCTCCAAGAGCTTCAAAACCTTTCGTAAAAATAAACTGTGCAGCAATACCTGAAGACCTGTTAGAAAGTGAATTGTTTGGATATGAAAAGGGGGCTTTTACAGGGGCTTATGCTACCAAGAAAGGTAAATTTGAACAGGCAGACGGAGGAACTATCTTTTTAGATGAAATAGGAGATATGCCTGTTATATTGCAGGCTAAAATTTTAAGAGTTTTACAGGAAAGGGAAGTT
The DNA here is from genome assembly GCA_026984415.1 of Hydrogenothermaceae bacterium. The sequence continues at coordinate 1,904 of JALSSE010000094.1, forward strand.
GAAAGGCTTGGAGGTACAAAGCCAATAAAAGTTGATGTCAGGGTTATAGCTGCCACGAATAAAAACCTTTTAGAAATGGTCAATCAGGGGACATTTAGAGAAGATTTATACTATAGATTGAATGTTATACCAATTTTTATTCCACCTTTAAGGGAAAGGAAGGAAGATATTCCTGTAATGGTTAACTATTTTATTAATAAATTCAGCGAAGAGTATGGGAAAAATATAACTGTATCAAAAGATTTAATGGATTTTTTAGTTGAGTATGACTGGCCGGGGAATGTAAGACAGCTTCAAAACACAATAGAAAGGATGGTTATACTCTCTAAATCAAATATTCTCACAATTTCTGATGTTCCAAAGGATTTGCAGGTTGTTGAAAAATTAGGAAACAATTCAAGAAGAAATATAACTGAAAATAGGATAAGTTCCCAGCTTCCGAAAACTGTAGAACAGATAGAAAAAGAGGCAATAATAAAGGCACTTGAAGATTCTAATTACGTGATAAAACATGCTGCAAAACTCCTTGGAATGACACCAAGACAGGTAAGATACAGGATGGATAGATACGGTATAGTTGTTAAGAAATAAAAATTTTACGGCTGTTTGATATATTTCTATAAATTATAAATTTTTCATAGGCTATATTCATTTTTAAGCTTTCTTCTGATAAATCGTAAGCTTTTTTTAAATCGTCTGTTATTCCATAAGCTACTAAAAGTAAAGAAGATGTTAACAATGCCCAGTGGGTTAATGGATTATCCTCATTTTTTAAAATAGAAATACATAATTTAGCATTTTCTTTTGGTGATTTAAGGTTTTTTAGAACTGTTTTTGGTATTTTATTTTTAGGAATTATATTTATTCCAAATGTTTTGTTTGAAAAAACTTTTGTTTTTTTGTCTATAAAAGGTTCAATACCACCTTCTAATCCCTGAACAGCATAAATACTTTTAAATCCAACATGATGTGCAATCTCAAGGCATTTAGGAATAAAATTTTTATGGGTAATTCCAACAATCATTTTTTTTGTTTTAAAAGGATTTATTAATTTTTCAACTATGTTGATATAACTTTTTAAGCCAAGTTCTTTTCTTTTTTGTAAAAGACTGTGCAGTTTTGGATTTAAAAGTTTCTGGTGGTAAAAACTAAATCCAGATAACTCTAATGCTTTTAATATTCTTTCTTTATCGTTAATAACAGCACAACCCATCTCTTTGAGTACTTCTTGATATGTTGTTCCAAATCTTGAAGGTACATTTTCAGCTCCATGTCCAACTAATTTAGCCCCAGCCCCTGTTACTATAAAAATTGCCGATGGTAGTATATGGGGAGTTTTGTTTTTTCCATCGTAATTTACAGCCAAATCAAGTGGTGAAATTTCTGTTTCTATAAAATTTGTTTCTTCTCTTAATGCATCTAAAAAGCCTTTCATTTCTTCTTCTGTTGTTTTTTTTAATTTCATAACAGATAGGAAATACCCAAGCTGGATATCTGGAATTGACCTGTTTAGTATCTTTTTCTGAACTGAAAAAGCTTCGTTGTAATTAAGGTTTCTTATTCCTTTTCCTTTCGTTGTTAATTTTTTTATCAATCTTTTTCTCTAAAAGTTTATTTAAATAAATTTTATTCAAATTATGTGCCAATTGTAAAACCTTTTATTCTTTACAATCTAAATTACAAAAATGTAAATATGCAACAAAAAGTTACAAAATTGTTGTTACAAAATTGTAATTTTGCATAATTATTGTTCATATCTGAATTTTCAACTTTAGCTAAATCTTTAAATATCAAACATTTCTGTTTTTGGCATGTTTATTGCATATATAAAAGTTATAACATTATTCTGGAGGCTTTAATTTTATTAAAAATGCAACAAAACAAAAAAACAACTAAAAAGGTTTATTTAATAGGTTGTGGAACAGGAGACCCAGAGCTATTAACACTAAAGGCATTGAAAGCTATTGAAAAAATAGATATTGCATTAATAGACCATCTTATTTCAGATGAGATTGTAAATTTT
>JALSSE010000095.1 GCA_026984415.1 Hydrogenothermaceae bacterium
TAAAATTTGTAAACCTAACACTTTCAAAAAATTCTGACCAGTATAAAGCACTTTCTGCAAGGGCTTCACCAGAAGGATAACCGTACTTTTCCAACAATCTTTCTTCAAGTGAACCTGAATTAACACCAAGCCTGACAGCAATATTTTTTTTCTTACATTCCTGTAAAATCTCTTTTATTTTACCTTTATCATTTATATTTCCCGGATTTAACCTTATTCCGTGTATTCCACTTTCAAGGGCTAAAAACGCTATCCTTGGAGAAAAATGTATATCTGCAATTACTGGAATTGGAGAATTTTTTACAATTTCTGGAAGGGCAAGGGCATCCTGTTCTGTTGGTGCAGCAACCCTGATAATCTCACAACCTGCAGTAGCAAGACGGTTTATCTGATTTAAAGTTTCTTCTATATTGTGGGTTTTTGTATCTGTCATAGATTGGACTACTATTGGTGCATCGCCACCTATTTTAACGTTTCCCACGTATATTTCACGGGTTTTTCTTCTGTTAATCAAGAATTAACTCCTTTAAAACTAACCTTCTGGAATTTTGAGTATTTCACCGATAGAAATAGTGTTTCCATTTATTTTATTTACTTTTTTGATATGTTCAATAGGGACATTGAATTTTTTAGAGATACTGTAAAGGGTATCCCCTTTTTTTACTCTATAATTTATGTATTTCTTCTGATAATTTACCCTTTTTACTACAACAGTTTGGTTTCCTACAGGAATATTTATCCCTATTCCTTTAGGTGCTTTTCCGTGTAAAAGATGTGCGTTGTAAAGCTTTAGCAGGTTATAATCTACATTGTATCTATAACTTATCTGCTTTAAGTAAACCGTTTTTCTTAATGTTTTTCTTTTTACCGTGTAGTATCTGTATTTAGCTCTGAAACCGTATTTTGCAGGGTTTCTTACTATAAGTGCTACTGCAAAAAATCTTGGGACGTATTCTTTTGTTTGTTCTGGAAGTTTATGCTTTATAGACCAGAAGTTTTTCTTCTTTTTTGAAATTTTATCTCTTATACACCCTTCACCGCAGTTGTATGCTGCAATTGCCAAATCCCATCTGTGAAAGTATTCAAAAAGATACTTCAGGTATTTTGCAGCTGCAACAGTTGATTTATAAGGGTCTCTCCTTTCATCTACGTATCTGTTTATTTTTAGTCCAAATCTTCTTCCTGTTGAAGGGACAAACTGCCATATTCCTGCTGCTCCTGTTGAAGATGTTGCGTAAGGATTAAAACCGCTTTCTATTATTGGTAAATAAGCAAGTTCTTCAGGAAGTGAATATTCTGAAAATATTTTTTTAATCATTGGTACAAAGTATTTTGACCTGTTTAAAGATGTTTCAAAGTACCTTTTATTTGTTGTTGTAAAACTGATTAAATATTTTCTGACTTCTTTTTTATCTGGAACATTAATTCCAATTCTGATAGCTTCATACTTTATAAATTCCTCTTCTTCTTTATCAAAATCTGGTATCTCTTTCCCTTCTAATTTAGCAATTGCTTTGTCAAATAAAGGTAAAGGTGGAACCATTTTTGGTTTTTCGTCTTTTAAAATGAGAGAAGCTTTCCCGTCTTGATTATAAAGAGAAATTTCTTTTGGTTTGTGGCTACATGAAAATAAGAAAGCTGGCAGGGTTAATGTCAGGAAAAAAAGCCAGCTTTTTCTCATTGTTTTAGTCCTTTACAAGTTCGTCTGATACAGCTTTAACTTTTTTGTGTTCTTTAATATTATTATTTTCGTCCATATAAACTAAATCAATAACAAAATCTTTCAGGTCTTTATCTTCAATATTTGCATAAGAGGCAATTATAAGTATATCCCCGTAATGTCCTAACCTTGCTGCTGCTCCATTCAGTATACATTCACCACCATATCTTATTCCGGGTATAACGTAAGTTGAAAATCTTTTTCCGTTGTTAACATTGTATATTTCTATTTTTTCAAATGGTACTAAATTTGCCGCTTCCATAATGGCTTCATCTAAAGTAAGACTTCCTTCGTAATGTAAGTCAGCACCTGTTATTGTAATTCTATGTATTTTTGATTTTAAAAGTGTTCTCATCATTAAACATTCCTCTCTACGATGTATTTTGCTAATTCTTTTAAATCTCTAAGATATTCATTTTCCGGAAAAGTTTCAAGTTGTTTTATTGCATTATTAACAAATTCTTCCGCTTTTTTTAAGGTTTTTTTGTCTCCACCATTTTCAAGAACTATCCTTTTTACTTTCTGAATATCTTCTTCTTTTGGGTTTACAGCCCGTAGAACTCCTTTAATAAACTCCTTCTGGGTTCTATCAATGTCGTCAAGTATGGAAAGTAAAGGATATGTAACTTTTCCTTCTTTTAAATCATTACATACAGGTTTTCCAAGTTTTTTTTCATCTCCAACATAGTCTAAAAGGTCGTCAATTAACTGAAATGCAATTCCTATATACAACCCGTAATTATAAGCACTTTTTAATTGTTCCTTTGTGCCTTTTCCTAAAGAAGCCCCAACATAACAACAGCTTCCAAAAAGTACAGCTGTTTTTCCTTTTAATATAGTAAAGTACTCTTCCTCTGAAATGTCTAAATCTCCAATTTTTCTCAATTCTAATAGTTGACCTTCTGCCATTTTTTTAACAGCATCACTTACGTTTTTTATCATTTTTATATTTCCATAAACAGAAAAAAGGTAAAGGGCATTTGCATACATATAATCCCCTGTAAGTACAACTGTATCATTTCCAAATATCCTGTTGGCAGAAGGTTTTCCTCTCCTTGTTTCTGCTCCATCTACAACATCGTCGTGAAGTAAAGACGCAGCATGTAAATATTCCATAGCAACGGCAAGTGGGTAATCTCTATTTGAGTTTTCACCTTTTAACATTTTTGAAAATATTAAAACGAGAATAGGTCTTAATCTTTTCCCACCACTTGAAAAAAGATAATTACCAATTTTTAGAATAAATTCAACATTTGAATCTAAATAAAGGGAAAGTTCCTTTTCTATTTTCTCAAGTGTTTCTGTCTTAAATTTCACTTTTTACCTCATTTTTCTATTAGAAAATTATAATATACCACTATTACATATTTTTAACCAGAATGCGTCCGGCAGGACTTGAACCTGCGACCTCCAGTTCCGGAGACTGGGGCTCTATCCATCTGAGCTACGGACGCCTTAGTTTTTTACGAAGATTAGATTTTTTAACCTTTCCATGTTTATTTGGTCCCAGTTTCCTTCTTTTGGTGTTTCTAAAATAAAAGGTAAATTCCCAAAGTATTCATCATTTAGAAATAGTTCAAAACCTTTATAACCTATTGACCCTTCTCCAATATGTTCATGTCTATCTTTATGGGAGTTAAAAGGTGTTTTAGAATCATTACAATGGATTACCTTAACTATTTCCAGTCCAAAAAATTTTTCTAATTCATCTTTGTATTTGTAAAACTCTTCAGGTTCGTTTATTTTATATCCAGCTGAATAGATATGGCATGTGTCTATGCAGATTCCTGTTTTTTCTTTTAGATATGGTTCCATTATTTTGTATAGTTCCTGTGTAGTTTTTCCTAACTCTCCTTTTTGTCCTGCAAGTGTTTCAAAGAGTAATGTTGTATTTTTTAGTTTTACTTGACTGAAAATTTCATCTAAAGATTTATGTATATTTTTTATACCTTCTTCTTCAGTCTGGCCTTTTCCTTTACCTGGGTGGAAAACGTAATAATGAATTCCAAGCTCTTCACATAAAGTTAGTTCTTCTATCATTCCTTTTACTGATTTTTTTCTGAGTTCTTCATTCTGAGAAGCAAGATTAAAAAGGTAAGAACCGTGGGCTACAAGTGGATGTATATTAAATTCTTTCTTTTTTCTTAAAAATTCTTTTTTTTCTTTTTCTCCTTTTTCTTTCCAAGCCCATGCCCTTGGAGAA
>JALSSE010000096.1 GCA_026984415.1 Hydrogenothermaceae bacterium
CCAGATTTGAACTTTTCAAGGTTATCCTGTAAGTCTTCATAAGAAATTGCGTTTATCCCATTTTCATTAAGGAATTTTACGTATTCTTCAAGGGTTTCTTTTGTTTCTGATGAAGATAAAAACGCAAGTCCTCCTTTACCAAATTCTTTCAATCTTTTAACGCTTTTTTCCCAGACTTTCTTTCCCCTTGGTTTTTCGTAAACATCTTCAATATTTCTTAAGGTTAAAGATGGTCTTCCAACCTCAAATCCTAAAAGTTCTCTGAAAAGATGAACCCTTTTTGAACGGGGATTTGATGTGGCAGAAGAAACAATCAAAACACCTTTTCTTTTTTCTGCTATCCTTTGAATTTTATTTTGCCAGTGCTGGTAAATTTCTAAATCTTTTTCAGAAGGTTTTCCTTCTCTAAATATCTTTTGTTTAAAGTTAATAAACCTTAAAGTTTCATCAATTTCTTCTTCTGTAAAGCCAAGCAACATTAAAACTTTGTCAATATTTTTTGCACTTTTTAAAATACTGTCCACATCGTCAACAAAAACAAGGTCGTAAATTCCTTTTGGAATAATATCAATATTTTTATAAAGGAACATCGTTGTGGTTATCAGAATTTTAAAATCTTCATTTTTAATTCTGCTTTTCAGTTCTTCCTGCTTCTTTTTAGTTTTTGCAAACCTTGATGTATAGGCTAAAATATCTTCTTCTTTAACACCAAACTCTATTAACCTATCGTAAGCCTGATTTACAAGCATCTGTGTAGGAAAGATAAGATAAACTTTTCCATCTTTTTCTATAAGGTATTTAGATAAAACAAGACCAAATGTTGTTTTACCAATTCCTGTTGGAGCTAAAAGTGCATAGGAAATATTCATAAAAAATCTGATAGACCACGTTTCCTGTATTGACCATAAATCGTTTTTTATTATTTTTTTGAAGTATTCTTTAAAATCTCTGTGTTTCTCCCACAGTTCACATACTTTTTCAAACTGTCCGTATCCAATAAAATCACACAAATCTTCTCTTGGAACTTCTTCTGGAAGGCATTTTTCACATACAAGTCCTTTGTATAATCTTTCTGAAGAAATATCCCCCTGACAGTTTGGGCACATTTTTTTATATACTGCTGGTATCATAATTTTTCCCTCTGTATTTTGTTGTAAAAATATTTTACACAGGAAAAATTAAAATTTCTTATTTTTTCAAATTTTTGTACTTTTCTAAAGCTTCCCTCAGGAATTTTTTAAATGATTCTTCTGTTACTGCGGCAAAAATAATTACTAATTTTTTTCCTTCTGGGGTAATAATATACGTGGTAGGTGTACCAGGCACTTTAAACCTTACAAAATTTTTATTATTATTTGGATATATTGGGAAATTTGGGTCTGATAAATCTGGTTTATCGCTGTCTAAAACCATACCAATTATCTGGAATTTTCCTTTAAATTCAGGTTCCTGTAGTGTTTTCTTTAAGATTGGCATTTCTTTCATGCATGCAGAACAGGAATAGGCAAAAAAGTTTATGATAATCAGCTTATCTTTAGGCAAAGGAACAGGGTTCCCTGTTTTGTCTATAAGAATGGCATTTATCTCTGATTTCTGGTTTTGAGATTCAGTTTTTTCTTTTTTTTCGCAGGATAAAAGAACTAAACTGAGCATTAAAAATATGGATATAAAAAATTGTTTTCTCATTAAACTTTCTCCTGAACTCTTAAGACTTTTCCAAAAAAGTTAAGTTGTTTCAGGACTTCTTTATCAACCCGTGTTTTTCTTTCTTCTTTTCCGTCAGTAAGTAATATTTTTTCTCCTTCCTCTTTTAGATATTTAAATAATCCCCATTTTTCATTTTCTTTAAAAAGAAGAATATCCCCCTCTTTCATCTCAAGAGGTGGTATTTTGCCGATTAATACCCACAGGTTTCTGATTTTTATCCAGAAAGTATTTTCTTTAAAGTCCTGTATTTCTTCTACTAAAAGAAGAGGAGTTTCTACCTCCTCAAGTGTGTAAATTTTGTTATCGTCTAATTCGTAGGATTTTAAAAAAACAGTTTGAACTGTTCTCATTTTTATCCTTTATCTCTGTACTTTTCTTGTTGGTATTACTGCATTTCGGGTTTGTTCTTTCAAAATATTAATTGATTGTGCTGTCATAAAAAACGCATGTTCAAGGTTTATTAATGCAGCAGCTAAATCTTTATCTTCAGTCTGAAATCTCATTTCCCTTACTTCTCTATGTAATTCATCAAGAGATGTTCCCAATTCAAATGCAAGGGTAAAAACCCTACCTATTAAATCGTCTAAATGTGCCTTTTCCTGTTTTGTCATACATTAATCCTCCTGTAAATTTTTAAATTGGTAAAATTTTAATATATTCTTACCGTTAATAATAGCAATTTATTAGCATATTTAAAAGAGGAAAGAATGAAAATAAAACATTTAATTTTTGTATTTTTATCGTTTCAAATCTTATTTTTATCTGGATGTTCTGTTTTCCAGAAAAAAACAAAAAAAGTAGAACAGATTTATACAGGTCCAAAAGCAAAGATAGCAGTTGTATCTTTTAAATGTAAAGCCGCTAAATGTTATGGAAATGAAATAGGTGATGGCATTACAGATATGTTAATAAATGCCCTTGTAAAAACTAACAGGTTTATAGTTTTAGAAAGGACAGAAGGTTTAAAAGGGATTATTGATGAGGTTCTTTTAGGTAAAAAAGGATACCTTCAAAAAAAGGTTAAAGTTGGATTAGATGTTCCAGATTTAATAGTTGTTGGTTCTATTGTTGCATTTGAACCAGATGAAGGGGGAATGAATGTTGGAGTTATAGGAGCTCCTATCTCTCCAGATTTTGTTGTAGGTTTTAGAATTAAAAGAAGAAAGGCCTACATAGCTGCAAATATTAGAGTAATAGATGTAAGAACAGGGGCAATAGTTTCTTCTTTAAAAGTAGAAGGTAAGGTTTCAAAATATGGAATTGGTGGACTAACTTTAAGATACAGAAAAGCACCTTTAGCTGCAAAATTAAGTAAATTTAAAAACACATCTACTGAAAAAGCAATTATGATTATGATTGATGATGCCGTTGATAAACTTATAAAATCTATCCCCCAAAGTTATTATAAATACGATGGCAAACCTGAAAACATTCAAGAAAAAAAACAAGGAAGGAAAAAATAATGGATAATCAGATTATTATTTTCACAGATTTAGATGGAACCCTTTTAAACCACGAAGATTATTCATACGAAGATGCAAAACCAGCCTTAGAAAAAATAAAAGAAAGAAAAATTCCGTTAATAATAGTTACAAGTAAAACAAGAAAAGAGGTTGAAATACTACAAAAAGAACTTGAAATAGAAGAGCCATTCATTGTTGAAAATGGAGGTGGAATATTTTTTCCAAGGAAATATCACCATTTTAAGTTAACAAGCTGTTTTTCAAAAGATGGATACAGGATAATACAGTTAGGAAAATCCTATCAGGAAATAAGGAATTTTGTGGAAAAAGTTAAAGATAAATTTGGTATAAAAGGTTTTGGAGATATGACAGTTGAAGAAGTAATGGAACATACAGGATTACCTTATGAAAAAGCAAAACTTGCTAAAGAAAGGGAGTTTACAGAACCTTTTTTAATAGAAGATGAGTCAAAAATTCCACAACTACAAAGATTAGCCATGGAAGAAGGAATAAAAATAACAAAAGGGGGAAGATTTTACCATTTTATTGGAGAAAAACAGGATAAAGGGAAAGCCGTTGAGATTACTATAAAAGTTTTCAAAGAAAATCTGAAAAAAGAAATAATTTCTGTTGCTTTAGGTGATAGTCAGAACGACATCCCAATGTTGAAGAAAGTAAATATTCCTGTGTTAATAAGAAAAATAGATGGAAGTTATGAAAATATAGAACTTCCAAATCTAATAAAGGCGC
>JALSSE010000097.1 GCA_026984415.1 Hydrogenothermaceae bacterium
TTCGGAAGTTAAAAAAGGGGAAACTATTTTAGAAATTCAGGGAAACGGGAAATCTATTTTAAAGGCTGAAAGGGTTGCTTTAAATATACTTCAAAGATTATCAGGTATATCAACAAATACAAAGAAGTATGTAAATCTCCTTGAAGGTACAAACACAAAAATCCTTGATACAAGGAAAACAACACCCGGTTTTAGAGCTTTTGAAAAATACGCAGTAAAAATTGGAGGAGGATTTAACCACAGGTTTGCCCTTTACGATATGGTTATGCTTAAAGACAACCATATATCCCTTGCAGGTGGAATAAAAAAAGCCGTTCAAGAAATAAGAAGTAACGTTTCACCTATGGTTAAAATAGAAGTAGAAGTTTCTAACCTTGAAGAATTCAAAGAAGCCCTTGAATTAAATGTAGATATAATAATGTTAGATAACATGTCCATTAAAGAAATGGAAAAAGCAGTAAAATTAAACAACGGAAAATCATTATTAGAAGCTTCTGGAAATATAACATTAGAAAATATAAAAGAAATTGCTAAAACAGGAGTTGATTTTATATCATCAGGGGCATTAATACATTCTGCAAAATGGGTAGATTTAAGTTTAAGATTTTAAAATTATTATTTATCAACACTTAATCAAAACTAAGTATAATAATTATTTAAACTGAACAAAAGGAGGAAAATTTTATGAAAAAAAGTTGTAAAATTGCCGTTTTACCGGGAGATGGAATAGGACCAGAAATAATGGAATCTGCACTTAAAGTATTGGAAGTTATTTCTGAAAAGTACGGAATTAATTTTGAATTTAAAGAAGGTCTTGTTGGTGGTGCAGCAATTGATGCCACAGGAGACCCTTTACCAGAAGAAACATTAAAAATATGTAAAGAAAGTGACGCTGTTCTTTTTGGTGCTGTTGGTGGAGAAAAATGGGACAACCTCCCAACAGACAAAAGACCGGAAAAAGGACTCCTTAAAATAAGAAAAGAGTTAGAACTTTTTGCAAACTTAAGACCTGGAAAAGCTTACTCAGCTTTAATTGACTCATCTCCCTTAAAAGAATCTTTAATTAAAGGTGTTGATTTACTTGTTATAAGGGAACTTACCGGTGGAATATATTTTGGAGAACCAAGGGGAATAGAAGAAAGAAATGGAGAAAGGGTTGGATTTAACACAATGATATATTACGAACACGAAATAAAAAGAATAGCAAAACTTGCATTTGAAATGGCGAGGAACAGGAGAAAAAAAGTTACAAGTGTAGATAAAGCTAATGTTTTAGAAGTAAGTGCAGTATGGAGAGATGTTGTAACTGAAGTCCACAACGATTATAAAGATGTTGAGCTTGAGCATATGTACGTTGACAACTGTGCTATGCAGCTTGTAAGAAGACCTAAAGATTTTGATGTTATTGTTACAGGAAACCTGTTTGGAGATATTATTTCAGATGAATCAGGGGCATTAACAGGAAGTTTAGGAATGCTGCCTTCTGCAAGTATCGGTGAAAAATACGCTTTTTACGAACCAATACACGGTTCAGCCCCAGATATAGCAGGACAGGGAATTGCAAACCCATCAGCAATGATTTTATCAGCTGCAATGATGTTAGAAATAACATGTAAACTCCCAGAGGCAGCTAAAGAAATAGAAGAAGCTGTCGAAAAAGCTCTTGAAGAAGGATATAGAACGGCAGACATCTGGTCTCCAGGGACAAAAAGGGTTTCTACAAAAGAAATGACAGATGTAATAATTAACCTAATTAAAGAAGCATAATCGGGGTTAAAAGCCCCGATTGATTTGGGGCTATTTTGAAATTAATTAACCAGTACATTCCACAAAATAAAATAGAGATAATATTCAAAGAACTTGAAAATTTCTTAAAAAACGAAATCTCTGGTTATAAAACACTTCTACCTTATGTTGAAAAATTTAGAAAATTACTTAATGAAGAAGATGAAAATTTATTTTTTACAGAACTTGAAAGTATAGGCAAAGATTGTTCAAAGAATAATGTTTTATATATTGAAACCCTTAGTATCATTGAATTTTTAAGAAAAAGTTTTACAGAAATAATGCCAGATTCCACTCCTTTTTCAACTATAAAAAAATTTGAAACATTCTTTAACAAATTAGAATCTTCTTTTTCAAAAGGATTTTTAATAGAACAAACGAAAAAAGATTATAAAGATTTTGAAGAATTTAAACAGTACATACAGAATAAAAACTTAGAAGGTGAATTTTATTATTACTTTTCAACCCATATAGACTATTTATTAACATGTTTAAAATCTCTATTTAACTATGATTACTGTATTGTAGCAATTATTGAAACCTGCGATTTTGGAGAATGGCTCAAAGAAAGAAAAAAAGATTTATTAAAAGAAGAACCTGAAATTATTGAAAAAATGGAACAAATCCACAACAATTTTCATAAATTACTTACTTTGCTCCAGAATGCCTACCATAAACAGCAGTACAAAAAAGTTATATTCCTTTTTGAAGAATTAAAAAATAACGCCTTATGGATAGGAAATAAAATTTCTATTTTAAACAGCATACTTGTACTGAAAAAATTACGTAAAGACCCATTAACAGGACTTTTAACAAGACACAACCTTGATGTAATAATTGAAAAACAGAAAGATATAATCAGCGTAACTGGTGGAAAAATGTCTATATTATTTATAGACATAGATAACTTTAAAAAAGTAAATGACATTTATGGACATTTAGCAGGGGACAAAGTTCTAAAAGAAGTTTCAGAGATAATTTTATCAAACATAAGAAAATCTGATTATGCATTCAGATATGGTGGAGAAGAGTTTCTTGTAATTCTCCCCTATACATCAAAAGAAGAAGCATATAAAATCGCAGAAAAAATAAGAAAAGAAATATATGAAACCCCAATCATTTATGATAACTATCAAATACACATCACTGCTAGTATTGGTGTTTCAGAATTTGACTTAAAAAAAAGCATAAAAGAAAATCTGGAAATAGCAGACAAAAAACTTTACCATGCAAAAAAGACAGGGAAAAATAGAATAATCATCTAATCAAATATCAAAATCATAGTTTCAAAAGATTTATTAACTAAATTTTATTGGTATAGAAAACAAGAGGACAATATTATGAAAAAATTAAATATATCAATTGTAAGCATAATCATTTTAAGTTTAGTATCATTGGCAATAAATTTACAAAAAAACAAAGAGGGAAATACCATGAAAAAAATCAACAAATATCAAATTGCAACATTTGCAGGAGGATGTTTCTGGTGTATAGAGGAAGCTTTTGAAAGTTTAGATGGTGTAGTTGAAGCAATATCAGGTTATACAGGTGGTTTTGTGGAAAATCCTACGTATGAACAGGTATGCTCTGGAAATACAGGGCATTACGAAGCAGTACAGGTAATTTTTGACCCACAGAAAATAACCTATGAAGAACTTTTAGATTTTTTCTGGAAAAACATTGACCCAACTGATGAAGGAGGGCAGTTTGCAGATAGAGGAAACCAATATAAAACAGCTATTTTTTATCACAATGAAGAACAGAAAAAAATTGCACAAAAATCAAAAGAAAAGTTAGAAAAATCAGGCCTCTTTGATAAGCCAATAGCAACTGAAATAAAACCAGCATCAAAATTCTATAAAGCTGAAGATTATCATCAGGATTTTTATAAAAAAAGTCCAGATAGATACTATACTTACAAAGAATTATCAGGAAGAAAACACTTCACAGAAACATTTGGAAAAAAATTATTTGAAAAATTAAAAGAAGAGAAAGAATAAAAACCTTGACAAGGCAAAGAGAAAGGATATAATAGATATCCGCAAAATGAATAAGGGTTGACATACGGAGAAAACGGAATAAATTAATAAGCCGTTTTTGAAACAGACAAAAAGTCTTGACAAAGATAA
>JALSSE010000098.1 GCA_026984415.1 Hydrogenothermaceae bacterium
CATTACCTGTGCGTCCTGACCTTCTTTTACGAGTTTGTAAGCAAGTTTAGCCAATCCACCTGCTGTATGAACTCTTAACTCTTTTTTCTCTTCTTTTGTTAATTCTTCCATATGTTGAATTTTGTAAAGAGCCATTTGTGGGTCAGCCCTTAGAATATTCCTTACTGTATTTTTTGTTAATCCAACCATTGCTGCTATTTCTTCTTCTGTTTTTAAGTATTCTTCCCTTAATACAATAGCAAAAGATGCCCTTGCTAAAGAAGGAAGCCATGTTAAAGTTTTATATTCGGCAAGTTTGTGTAATCCACCTAAAAGGTCAATTCCTTTAAAAAATACTCTTGTTACAAGATGTTCTAAATCATGCTCGTTGATTGGTGCTCCTGTTAGTTCTATTACCATTTTTGCTCCTCCTGAATTTATTTTATTTTCCGCCTATTGGTTCTAAAATCCTTACTAAGCCTGTATCTGTTATTTCCATGTAATGAACCCTTGTGTCGTGTCCTGACATACGGCAACCATCTATCCTGAATAATCTAACTATTTCTCCAATTTCTCTTTTATACAGTTTTGCTTTAAATGAGGAGTCTATTACCTCTTTTGCAAGAACCATAGTTCCATCAACAATATGTCCAACTGCATAACCACCTGCTGCTTCTGCTGTAAGTTCTTCATGTCCACTTCTTTTCTGGGATATAAATAATGCTGTTTGATACCATTTTTTCATAAAGTTGAATAATCTTCTTACTATTCCCCTTGCAAGCATTTCTTTATTTTCAAATAAGCCTGTAACAGAGTCTATTACTGTGAATTTTATTTTGTAAGTTTTTATGGCGTATGCAAGGGTTGCAAGTAAATCAGGTATATTTTCCCTTAGTGGTGTGTGTGAGGCAGCATCTATCATTATGATATTGTCTTCAAAATCTTCAAAGTTTAAACCCATTGCTGCTGCTCTTAATTTTAAAGAGGCTATAACAAAATTTGCAGGGGCTTCTACTGTGATGAATGCAACTTTATGACCTTCACTTGCCTGTTTTACTGTAAATTGTTCTGCCATTAATGATTTACCTGTATCGTTAACACCTGTAAGGTTAAAAACAGAATATGCAGGAATTCCACCTAAATTTTTCTTTACTACTTTTCCATCTTCCACTTCAACAACGAAAAAAAGGTCATCTAACCCTTCAACACCAGTTGGAATTCCGTATATTTTTGGAGCCTTTGCTAAAGCTTCAGAACCAACTAAAATACCTTCTTTTATAACTCTTGCTTCTGTGTGGTGTGCTTCTGGATACTGTTGTTCTTTAGGGTCTTCCATTGTGCCCCTCCTAATATATTAGTTATTAATATATAAATATATTACACTAAAATATATACATCAATATTTTGTGTACCTTAGCTTAAATTTTCTAATTATTTTACTGAAGAGTTCTGATAAAACTTTTTCATAGTTTTCTTTGTTTTCCTGAATTTTATCCATAATTTCTTCTAATTCTTTTGTATACTCTTCATTTACAAACTGGTACATATCTTCCCTTTTCTTAATTATTGAAAGAACCAATCTTCCTAATTTTGTTGGAAATAGATAGCCGTTTCTTTCAATTATATAATGCCTTTCAAGCAGTTTTTGGACAGTTATTGCATAGGTGGAAGGTCTTCCAATTCCTTTTTCTTTCATATCCTGAATTACTGTTGCAAATGTGTAGTAAGGTACTTTTGGTCTTAAATGGTATGATTTGTTTTCTATTACGTCATGTTTACCTTCTTTTATATCGTAAACTTTTACAGGTAATACAAGGTTGTATCCATCTTCTATAATTTTTGTTAAAACTTCTTCTTCAATCTCTTTATCAAAAGCTTTTACCTTAAATGTTGTTTTTTCAACTACAGTTTCTTTCATCTGTGAAGCTATAAACTGTCTAAAAATAAGGTCGTACAATTTAAGATGTTGGTTTGTAATTCCTGTAAGATTCATTGTGTAAATCATACTTCTCAGTTCATCTTTATCTACAGGTCTTGTTGGTCTTATACATTCATGGGCTCCACCTGCACCAGAAAATGTTCTTATCTTTAGATATTCTTCACCGAAATTTTCAGTAATATACTCTTTTGCGACAAAAACTCCAGCTTCTGAAACTCTTATACTGTCTGTTCTATGGTATGTTATCAATCCTGCTTCAAATAAATCCTGTGCCAATTCCATAGTTTTTTGTGGGGAAAATTTTAAAACAGCTGCAGCTTCCCTAAGCATCGCATCTGTTGAAAATGGTTTTACGAATAGTTTTTCTTCTTCTCTTTTTTCAGCATTGACTATTACAAACTGGAGAGCATCGTAAAACTTTTTTGCTTCTTTTAAATCTTCAAATGTAAACTCAAAAGGGTATCCATCAACAATTACTCTGACTATTGCAATTTTCTGTTTTGCTTCATCTGTTCTATTTATTATCCACTCTAAAACAGGTGTTTGAACTCTACCTGCTGAAAGCCATTTTTTATGTAATTTTTGCTGAACGTACTGGGAAATAGTGAAACCAATCCACCTGTCAGCAATTCTTCTTACAAGCTGGGCTTTAACTAAATTTTCATCAATATCTCTGTGGTTTTCAACAGCCTCTAAAAATGCCCTTTTTGTAACTTCGTGGAATTCTGCTCTTTTAATATTTATGTTGTAAGGTAAGGAGTTTAAAAACAGGTCAAAACTTATTTTTTCCCCTTCTGTGTCAGGGTCAGTTGCTATGTATACTTCCTGTACCTCTAAATCTAACTCCCTTATACTCTGCATAATTAAATTTTTATCTTCATCTATCGGCTCAAAGTAAGGGATAAATATTCCATCTTCTTTTTTTACACCAAAATGGTAGTACTCTTTATTTAAATCAAATACATGACCTTTACTTGCGACTATTGTTAAAAACCTTTCTCCAACTGCAATTTCGTAAGCGTCAAGATTTTTTAACCTTCTTCTTAAAGGTTTTCCAAAAAAGTTTGATATTGTTCTTGCTTTGTTTGGAGACTCAACAACTACAAGGGTGGTTTTAAATGATTGCCTTTCTTCAGCTATCATTTCTCCACTGAGAACCTTTTTAACTTTTTCCCTGTCTTCATCTATCTCTTTTAAAATTTCCTTTATTTTTACTTCCTTTACAGGTTTAAACTGTATATCTTCACTGAACCATCTAACTTTTTTCTGTAAAGAGTAAAATGCCTTTTCATCATCAACTAAAACAAAGGATAAACCTTTAGTCAGTCCGCCTGCGTAAAGCCTTGAGGTTCTACCTGAAGCCTGAATATAGCCAGTTACATCAGCAGTAACAAGTATAAAACTATCACCTTCTTTCTTTAATGTAATTTCTGGGGAGTTTTTTACTTCTTTAAAAATTTCTGGTTTAGAAATAAGTTCTTTTACAAAAATCTGAATATCTCTTAATTTTTTCTGTTTATCTTCTGTAAGTTTCTCAAAAGGAATAAAAGCGTAAATTTTTAGGTAATTAATATAATCGTAAAGCTGTTTTACAACAGGAGGTTCAATAAGTTTTTTCTTTATTAAAAATGGAGTTAAAACTAACATAAAGTAATAAAGATGTATAAATTCTTCTTCAAATCTTATATTAAACTGTAGTTTTGGAACTCCAACAAAAACCGCATATCTAATGACATCAGGAAGGTCAATTCCCCTTGCAAGGGGATTTCTATAACTGGCAAACCCAACAACAACAGGAATTTCACCAGATTTAAACTTTTCAAGGTTATCCTGTAAGTCTTCATAAGAAATTGCGTTTATCCCATTTTCATTAAGGAATTTTACGTATTCTTCAAGGGTTTCTTTTGTTTCTGATGAAGATAAAAACGCAAGTCCCCCTTTACCAAATTCTTTCAATCTTTTAACGCTTTTTTTCCAGACTTTCTT
>JALSSE010000099.1 GCA_026984415.1 Hydrogenothermaceae bacterium
TAAAAATCACACTACTTTATTCAACCTTTGTAATTTCAATTCTGATTATGTTTAGTGCATTTTTTGTTTCGAAACAGATTTTGTCTCCAATTCAGGAAACTTTAGAAAGACAGGAAAGATTTACTGAAAATGTATCCCACGATTTAAGAACTCCTCTAACTGTAATTTCAACCCATTTATACGCCATTAAAAAGAAAGAATTTCAAAACATAGAAAAGAATATTCAGAGTATAGAAAACACTGTTGAATATATGAAAAAACTTATTTCTAACATTTTATTTATGGCACAGGTGAAAAACCAGAAAGTTAATTCTAAAGTTAATATAAACTCTGTTATAAAAAGACAGCTTTCAATTTATGAAACAGAAATAAATAAAAAGCACCTTAAAGTTAGTTTTATAGAAAATAGTCAGATAACAGTTGAGGCAGATGAAAAAGATATTGAGATGATGATTTCAAATCTTATAGAAAATGCAATAAAGTACAACCACGAAAATGGTGAGATTATTATAGAAACAAAAAACAAAACATTGACAATTAAAAATACAGGAAATCTTATAAAAGAAGAAGATATTTACAAAATTTTTGATAGATTTTACAGAGGAGAAAAATCAAGAACAACAGAAGGAACTGGACTTGGACTTTCAATTGTTCAGGAAATTGCCAACCATTATAAAATAAAAATAAAAGTTAAAGTTTCAGACAAGTATAATGAGTTTATATTAAAGTTTTAGGGGTAAAAACCCCTTTTTTTAAAATTTAGAAATGATTTCTTGAATTATTTTATCTACCTCTTCAGCAATATCTTTAACATCTTCCATACCTAAAGTTTCAACCATTTTTACAGGGCTTGGTGAAGAAATTACAGCATTTTCACCTTTCTTAATTACAGCAATTCTACATGGTAGAAATGATGATATTTTGTTTTGTCTTGATAATATCTGCTGGGCATATTTAGGGTGGCAGATTTCAAACACGACAATTTCTTCTTCAATAGGATGTCCTTTTTCGTAAAGCAGTTCTTTAAAGTTATAAGTTTTCAAAACCCCAAAGTTTGACTCTTTGGCTTTTTCCTCAAAACTGTTTACAACATCTTCAAATGATTTTGTTGTTTCAACTTCGTACAGCATAAATCTCCTCCTGCATTTATTCTCCAATTTTTAATAAATCTTTTATTTCATCTTCAAGCTGTCTACATCTTGGGCAGATGACTGAATCACCTTTGTATGAAAAAGGAACTAAACATTCAGCACACGGTATCATCACGTGTTCTGCTAAAAGAACAGTGTTATTTACAAAATCATCAATAGACAACTTATCGGCTAAATGGATACATTCTTCAGGGCAAACTTCGTGGCATATTCTACATTTTACACAATTTGAAGGCTGGAATAATACCTGTAATCTATCTTTTCCAGATTGTAATGCACCTGTTGGGCATATATTTATACATATCAGGCAGTTTGTACATTTTTGCGTTTCAATAAATTTTTGTGAAGTGAAAGATATTTTTTCAACTTCTAACTCTTTGCCTTTTAAATCAATTCCTGAATCTCTTAAAGTCTGTATTAAAATTTTTCTTTTGTCTGGTAAAACTTTCTCTTCAACAATGTTTTTGTAATAATCATCATCTTTTTCTTCCATTTCTTCAATCTGTGGAATGTTCTGTGAAATCATCCAGAAGGCAAGTCCAGCTGTTGTTTTTGAAAATCTTTTAAGAAAACTTCTTCTATCTTTTTTCTTTTCTTCTTCTTTTGGCAGTTGATATTTAATATCTTCTAATTTTATCCTCTGCTGAACCCCTAAATTTTCTAAAATGTAATTGGTTTCTTCAACATTTTTTTCAATTTGAGGTAAAAGATTTCCAATAAAACATTCGGAACAGTGTCCTTTATCCATAATAATATCACTGTCTTTTTTTATAGCCATTGCTACTAAATATTGTGGGTCAATAGATGAAAGACATGGAACATTTGATTTACAGCTTATAAGGTTTTCCCCTGTTTCAACCATTTTATTAAAGAAATCAGATGGATTAAAACCATTTAAACTAAATGCCTCTGTTGGACACACACCTAAACAGGCTCCACAAGAAACGCAATTCTCCTGTTTTAAATCTACTTTTCCATTTTCTATTTTCAGAGTATCTTCAACAGGACATACATCAACACATTTTGTACAGGAAGAATCTTTATAGTATGTTCTTACACAAGTATATATATCAAAGCTGATTTGATTTGATGCCATTTTTCTACCCCACGGTTAATTGTTGTAAATAAAATTTATATCTTTCAATTTATTAAACAAATTATTTATTTCTCTGTTTGCTTTTTTGGCATTTCCATTGTAAATACAAGAGCTAACCACACAAAAGTAATTAATCCTAAAAATATGAAAACTTTATCATATCCATATCCCATTAAAAAACCACTTAAAGCGCCACCAACAAAAGCACCTAAAAACTGTGATGTATTAAATACACCTGAAGCAGTACCTTTAACCTGTGGTTTTGCGTATTTACTCATAAGGGAAGGCATTATAGGTTCTAACATCATAAATCCAGTAAAATAAACAATAATAGATATTATTGCAGGGACAAAATGATTTTCAAAAGCCATAAACATTCCAAATGAAATAATCAAAATAAGAATTCCTATTATTTTAACTTCTTTTATTAAACCCCTTTTTTCTGCAATTATGGTAGAAGGAACCATTAAGGTTAAACCAACTAAAAACATAACTAAATAAACTTTCCACAAATCAGAAACATCCATAAACTGTTTTAAAATCAGTGGAGCAACTGTAAAAACTCCAGTTAATCCCATATGTAGTGTAAACATTCCAAAATCCATTTTTAATAGGTTTTTATCCCTTAAAACTGTTCCAAGATAAGAACCTGTAAACTCTGCGTCATCGTGGTGGACAATTACTTTAGGTCTTGGAATTCCCCAGATAATATAAGGTAGAGAAATTAAAGCCAGTAAAGCTGTAAAAATAAAAACCCCACCTAATCCAAAATGGGATGCAATGAAAGGACCTAAAACCATACCAAATGCAAAAGCCATACCAATAGAAGCTCCTATTGTTGCCATTGCCCTTGTTCTAATTTCTTCCCTTGTAAGGTCGGCAATTAAAGCAATAACAACAGAAGATACAGCACCCATACCCTGTAAAAATCTACCTGCAATAAGCCAGTAAATACTGTGTTCAAAAGAAGCCCATGCAGCAAGACCACTTCCTAAAAAGAAAATAATTGTAGAGAAGATGAGAATTGGAATTCTACCGTATTTATCACTCCATAAACCGTATGGTATTTGGAAAAATGCCTGTGTTAAACCATATGCACCAATTGCTAAACCTACTAAAAAAGAAGTAGCCCCGGGGAAATCTGAAGCATATATACTTAACACTGGTAAAACAAGAAACAGACCTAACATCCTTAATGAAAATACACCTGCAAGTCCTAAAGTGGCTTTACGCTCTTCAGGTGTAAAATCTTTATCAACCAATTCAAACACCTCCTGACAATATTTAAGCAAACATATAATTATACTACTAATAAATAGGCTAAATTAGGGTATTATAAGCTTGATAAAATGGTAATCAAATATTTTGAATTAAATATCTCATTTTAACCTTAATCAAATAAAGAATCTTATTACAGACTTTCTATTAGTTAAGAACAATTTTTCCTTTTTTACAAATAGCTTTCTACAAATATTAATAAATTTAAATACATTTTTAAAAATTTCTTAACAATAGCTTCCTATAATAAATCCAAATTTTAAACAGGAGGGTTGAAATTATGGATTGTATGGGAAATTTATTTGGATTTCGGAAAAAATTTATATGGAGGAAACTACCGTATGTATCATTGGCTATTATATCAGTTGGCTTAATTAGTTGTGGAGAAGATAATGGAAGTAGTAATAGTAGCGTTAAAATAACTGGCGTTTCTTTTAATGAAGTACCATTGCCACAAACAGATGAAGATTTAAAAAATATAAAGGTTTCTAACAAATTAACCGTTTCTTATGATGATGGTAGTAAAAAAACGTACAACTTATCTTATGTTAAAGTGGCAAAATCAGGTGATGTTATAGGAAATAATTGGTCTTATGGATTTGGAACACTTTATGATAAAGACTTAAATCCAATACGAGAAAAAGACAATTCTATAAGAATAAGTAATAATCCTGATGCTGATTCTATTTTAACGGCAGGAAACGATTCTTATCTGATAACACATTTTGAAGAAGCTTCTG
Source organism: Hydrogenothermaceae bacterium (assembly GCA_026984415.1). Next base: position 4,266 of record JALSSE010000099.1, read on the forward strand.
GAGCTTTATACAGGACAAAATTATCATCTCAAAATGGTAAAGTTAAAGCACAGGAAACATATCCAATAGATTTTAAAGCTGTAGGGGGTACATTAATAAATTGTGCAGGAAGAAAAACTCCATGGAATACCCATTTAGGGGCAGAAGAGGATTACAGCCTAAACTCAAGATATGCAGATAAATCTTCTCCTTATTATGTAGATTGTGATACAGATAATTCTGGATACTTTACAGGAACTTCAAATGGGGAGCATAACTGGTTTTGTAGCTATGTAGCAGGTATGCAAAAATACCTGAATGATTTAAATATTGATAAAAATAACGGGTATAACGGAGATGAATTTAGTCCTTATAATTATGGGTATATTGTAGAAGTTAAAGTCAATGATGATGGAACAACAGATGTAGCTAAGCACTACGTAACGGGAAAATATACCCCTGAGCTTGCAGTTGTAATGCCTGATAATAAAACTCTATATATTACAGACGATGGAACTGCAAAAGGACTTTATAAATTAGTTTTAGATGAACCTGTAAATGGATTTAAGAAAAACTGGAAGGGAACCCTTTATATAGCAAAAGTTACTCAGGTATACTCAGAAAATGGTGGAGAATTTAATGTTAACTGGATTAAATTAGGGCACGCTTCAGACAACCAAATAAAAGATTTAATTGATAGGAAATTAAAGTTAAGTGATATCTTTGAAATAGGAAATGTCAATTCTTGTGATACAAATAACGGATTTAAATTGATTTTTGAAGATAGTAAGCTTTTATGTCTTAAACTAAGAACAGGAAATAATAGAAGTAGTAAATTTAACTCAGATGATGAAGTTAAGACAGCAGCAGCATTTTTAGAATCAAGAAAGTATGGAGCTTACCTTGGTGGAACAACAGAATTTAGAAAAGAGGAAGGTTTGGCTTACAACCCAGACAAAAATGTATTATATGTTGCAATATCAGCCATAGAAAAATCTATGGAGGATAATTACAAAGGTAAAGAACCTGCAAATCACATAAAATTACCTAAAAATAAGTGTGGTGGTATATATGAGTTAAAACTGGATAATAACTACAATGGAACAAAGCTAAAAGGAATTTTAGTTGGAAAAGTTTTAGATAAAAATGACCCTAACGATAATGAGTGGTACTGTGACCCTAATAATATAGCAAACCCAGACAATATAGAATATATCGGTCATAACATTCTCTTAATAGGTGAAGATACTTCAAAGCATCTTGTAAACATGGTTTGGGCTTATGACTTAGAAAATAAAAAACTTACAAGAATAGGGCATGTTCCAATTGGAGCAGAAGTAACAGGAAGTTTTGCCAAAGGTGAAATAGGAAATGAGTTTACAATCTGGATGAACGCACAACATCCTTTTGATGAAGCTCCAGACAACAGAAATGGTGAGCCTGTTAGACAGGATATTATAAATAATGCCTCTGATGAAGATAAAAAGGGAATTGTTGGTTATATCTCTGGTATTCCAAAAGGAGTTTTCAAATAAAATCTTAGGGGGTATTTAAGCCCCCTTTAAATATAACTAAAAGGTGAGATGATTATGATTACAGAAAAGTTTTACAAACTTTTCTTACTTACTTCTTCAGTTTTACTCTTGATTTCGTGTGGAGATGAAGATAATAAAGAAGATTTCCCACTACAAGAAAATGATGTTAAAACATACATAAAATCTTTAGAAAAGGAAAATGGTATATCTTACAAAGAAATAAAAAATTTAGGTGCCTATATTCCATCACTTTGTTATACAAAAACAAAAGACCAAAATGGAAAAATACATAATCCCTGTTATTCATGCCATACAAAAGGAAAAATTCCAAATTATATAAATGATTCAGATTTACAGCCTTATTATAACTTTCCAAAAATTATGCTAAAAAATCCATATACTAACCTTTTTACAGACAAAAGGCAGTTCGTAGATAATATTTCAGATGAGGAAATTTTAAGCTATATTAGAAAATCTAACTATTTTGATACTGATGGAAAAATAAAACTAAAAAAAACATTACCAAAAGGATGGAAAGGATATATTCCAGACTGTTACTTTAACTTTGATGATGAAGGTTTTGATATAGATCCATTTAAAAATGAATATACAGGTTGGAGAGCTTTCAGATATTATCCATTTTTAGGAACTTTCTGGCCTACAAATGGTTCAACAGATGATGTTTTAATAAGACTTCCAAAAGAGTTCATGCAAGATGAAAATGGCAATTTTAATAAAGAGATTTACAAAATAAACTTAGCAATCGTAGAAGCATTAGTTAAACAAAAAGATATAAAAACAGAAGCCTTAGATGAAAGAGTTGTTAACTTAGATTTAAATAAAGATGGAAAACTTGGTATAGTTACAGAAGTAAAATACACATGGGATGTTGACCCTTCATCTATGACCTATGTTGGAAAAGTAGGGGAATTATTAAAAGAAGGTAAAATACATTTGGCAGGGGGGCTTTTTCCAGAAGGAACAGAGTTTTTACACACAGTTAGATATATAGATTGGGATGAAGAGAAAGACAAACCTAAGCTATCTAATAGACTAAGAGAAGTTCGTTATGCAATAAAAAAATATTGGCTATCATATGCAGACTTACATTCTATTGCAGAAAAAGAGCTTATGGAAACCTCAGATTTAGGTGTTAATGATTTTCCCAAGATTGAAACTTTTGGAGGAAATTTTGAAACTGGGATGGATAATGGTTTAGGTTGGTACTATTTAGGATTTATTGAGGATAAAGAAGGAAATTTAAGACCACAAACAAATGAAGAAACTTTATTTTGCATGGGATGTCATGGAACAATAGGAGCAACTACAGACACTATATTTTCATTCCCGAGAAAGTTTGAAGGAAGTGATAAAAACTCTGTTTTATATGGATGGGGACACTGGAGTCAAAAGGATTTATCAAAAGTTCCTGAACCAATAGTTGAATACTTAAATTTTGGAAAGCAATATGAATACTCTTTTTACCTAAAAAACAATAACTCTGGAAATGAGTTTAGAGATAATGAAGAAATTATCCGAAAGTTTTTTAATAATGATGGAACTATAAAAGAATATATGCTCCAAAAGTTACATGCAGATATTAGCATACTGCTATATCCATCTAAAGAAAGAGCACTAACTTTAGATAAAGCCTATAGATATATAGTTGAAAATCAAAGCTATATTAAAGGGCGAGCAGCAAATGTTAGCTCTATTAATGCTACAGTTAATAAAGAAGTAGAACCTAAACAAAGTACTGGAATTGACGTTCCTATTGTAAAGTATTAAATTTAAGTTTAGTAACTAATAGTGAGGGGTATTAACTTTGGAAAAAAATTTAGAAAATTTACAAATGCAGTTAAATCAGTTTCAAAAAAAGTATTCTAAGTATTTAGAAGAAAAAGAAAGGATTAGGAAAAGACAGCAGGATATTCATTTTACAAAAAAGGATAAGGAAATATTAATTGAATCTTTTGTAATTGGTGGAGTAATAGAAAACCTCGTTACAAGGTTATTTTCTAAGTTGTTGTAAACTAAAAAATATTTTGTATAGCACTTATAAGTTTTTTTATATTGCCTTTCAGTTTTATTTTACCTGACATTGCATATTTTAAAACGAGCTTTTTATTTTTTTCTATTTTTTCTAAATCTTTAAATGAAAGAATTATTTGATTTTTTATATTATTATCTGTTTCTTCTTTTATACCGTTTTTTGAGACTTTAAAGGTTATATCACCTTCATTAGTCTTTACCGTAACTAAAACAGGTTCTTCAATATTTGGAAAATCATCTATATGTTTTTCATTTAATTTTTCAACAATTTCTAAAAGTTTTTTTCTTTCTGACATATTTACCTCTTTATATTTCTGTTGGGATGTAAATTTTGTTTTCTTTATTTTCTAAAATTTTATTAACTAATAATTCCATATTTTTATAAGCAGTTTCTTCAGAATAATAAATGCCAAGTATAGCTGGATATAAAGGTTGGGGTAAATAAGCTATAACTTCGAAAACATTTGTTCTTTTTCCTTCTATTTCAATCTTTTCCATTTCTACTGCAAAACCAATTATATGTTCTATTGATAAATATCTACCGCTTCTTGTTTTTATAAAAATCATTTCTTACCCTCCTCATAAATTTCAACATAAACATCGTAAAAGCCGAACTTATTTTTCAATTCTTCTTTTATTTTTTTTATGTTTTCCCTACTATAATATTTATTTTTTGTTCTTACTCTAAATACTGCTATAACAATATCTGGGGTTAATGCCCAGATTCTTATGTCTTTTATATTTTTTATATAGTTGAAGTTTGAAAGTAAAAAATTCTTTATGTCTTCTTGTTTTATATCTCTTGGATTACCCTCCATTAATATATGGATAGAATCCTTTAATAGGAAATAAGTTGGATATGCAACAAGTAAGCTTATTAATATACTTGCAACAGCATCTATGAAATAAAGCTTAGTGTATTCTATCAAAATAGCAGAAATAATTACTCCTATAGAACCTAATGTGTCTGTTAATATATGTAAGAAAGCACCTTTTATATTAATATCATTTGTGTATTTATATATTTTATAAATACCAATTCCATTTACTATCAAACCAAGAACAGCAATAATTAAAACTTTTTCCGTATATATAGGTTCTGGATTTAAAATTCTTTTATATGCTTCTATAAAAATATAAAAAATAACAAAACCTACTAAAATACCATTAAACAATGCTGATATAACTTTTATTCTTAAATATCCGAAGGTATTATGTTCATCAGGGGGCTTTTTACTAATTTTTTCTGCAAAAATAGTTAAAAGCTGTCCAGCAATATTTATTGCCATAAAAGAAGCATCTGTAACTAAAGCTAAACTGTTGTAATAAATTCCACCAATTAATTCAACAAAAAAGTAAACTAAAGTTAAAATAAAAACAAAGTTAAGGTCTACTTTTTTTGTAATTTTATCTTCCATAGACCTTAACCAAATGTTTTTTTATTGAGTATTCTCTTTTTTCTCTTCAGTTTCTTCTTTAACTTTTTCTTCCTTTAAAGCTTTCTTTGCTCCTTCAACAGCACCAGTTGCTGCAGACTTAACAACTCCTAAAGCTTTTTCTACCACATCAGAAGCTGATTTAACAACTTCAGAAGCTGTATCACCTATTTTCTTAGCGGCTTCAACTGGAATTTTGGTTAAATCCTTCTTTTCAGCCAAACCTAACTTTTCTCTTAATGCTTCTAAGTCTTGTTTTACTTCTTCTAATAATTTTTCTAAATCCTTTTCTGTTGGTTCTTTTTTCTTCGCCATGGGATTTCCCTCCTAATTTTAATTAATTTGGCATTCTCCTTTTAGTTCTTTAAACTCTTTAAAATCTTTTTTCAAAATTGGTTTTAATGCATTAATTCCAAGGAAAACAGTTGTTCCATTGTTTATTATTGTTGCAGCTACAGGGCTTATGAACCCTAAAAGAGAACCTATTAATCCAAAAGTGTTGGCAAAGGCATTTATTTTTAAGTTTTGCTCAATATTTTTCAATGCCATATCCGATATTTTAAAAGCTTCTACTAAATTACATAAATCATTATTTATAACAACATCAGCAACTTCCACAGCTATATCAGCTCCACTTCTTATTGAAATACCAACATCTGCAACAGACAAAGCTGGAGAATCATTAACGCCATCCCCTAAAAAAGCTACTGTTCTTCCTTCTTTCTTTAACTTTTTAATTATTTTTGCCTTTTCATCAGGGAATGTTCTTGCATAGTATTTTTTTATTCCAAGTTTTTTAGCTATTAACCTTGCAGCACCTTCGTTGTCTCCAGTACACAGTATAATTTCTCTACCCATATTTTGAAGTAGTTCTACCACTTTTTTAGCTTCAGGTCTTGGAGGGTCTGTCCATCCAATTAAACCAAGTATTGTTTTTCCTTCTACTACGTAAAGTACTGACTCGCCATCTTCATGCATTCTTTCCCTATCAGCAATAACTTTTTTGGGAATTTTAACGTTCATTCTTTCTAAAAACTTTGTGCTTCCTATTAGATACTTTTTACCATTTATTTCAGCTTCAACACCAAGTCCCATATGGTATTTTGAGTTTTGACGTTTTAGTAAGTTTACACCTTCTTTTTTTGCATAATCTACAATAGCTTTTGCAACAGGATGGGTTAATCTTTGTTCCAATGTAGCAGCAATTTGTAGTAGTTCTTGTTCAGATACCTTATACGCTACAGTTTCAGTTATTTCAGGGTGTCCTACTGTAAGAGTGCCTGTTTTATCAAAAACTACTGTATCAACTTCGTGCATAAGTTCTAAATGTCTTCCACTTTTGAAAAGAATTCCTTTTTTAGTGGCAAGTGTCATGTGGGACATAACTGCAGTAGGAACTGCAACGTGAGCTCCTGTATGGTAATCAATAATTAAAGTTGATGTTGCTCTGTTTAAATCTTGTGTATAGGCATAAATACCACCAGCCAATAATAACGTTGGTAAAACAGCTTTATTTGCTACTTCCTCTGCTCTTTTTTGGGTTTCTATAGGTTGTTTTGAACTTTCTTCTATAATACGAACAATTTTAGCCAGTGCAGTTTCATCCCCTATTTTTTGAGCTTCAACGTATATTTTTCCATCTTCTACATAAGTTCCTGCGTAAACTTTATCTCCTTTTTTCTTTAGAACTGGATTTGATTCTCCAGTTAAAGATGCTTGATTTACGAGAGCTTCTCCTTCGTAAACAATTCCATCTATATTTATTTTTTCTCCAGTATAAACTACTATTTTATCGCCTTTTTTTATTTGCTCTACGGGGACTTTTTCTGCTGTTCCATTTTTTACAAGCCAAACTTCTTCATTTTTATAATTTAAAAGTTCTTCTATTGCTTTATGAGCTTTACCTTTTGTTTTTTCTTCTATTAAGTCTCCAAGGGATAAAAGCCAAACCATTAACATTGATGATAATGGATTTCCTTGCATAGTAGAAATGGCAATTGCAGAGGAATCAAGAATATGTACATCAATCTTTCTTTTCTTTAAAGAGTTAAAGGCTTTTTTAAATACAGGAACTGCTAAAGCTAAAGTTATACCAGATATAAGATTTGTTGATACTGCAGACCTAAATGCAAATAGACTAAAAGCAATAGAGTTTACTACAAACCATTTCTTAGCAAACTCTTCTTCCTCTTCAGGTGGTTTTGCATAACCATTTTTTGATTCAGATAAAATTTCTAAAATAGTTTCAGGTGATACGGTATTTAGAAAGTGGAAAAATTCTGAAACATTAAAGACATTTGTATCATACTCAATAGTTATCCTTCCTGTTTTCTTACTTACCTTTATGCTTTTTATTCCTTTAAAGTGGCTTTTAAAATATTCAGCTATACTGTGTTCAGAAATATGTATATATTTAAAGAAATCACTTTTTATCTGAATTCTGCCCTCTAAAAAGCTATTTACTTTGTAAGGAATGGCCATTATTTAGTCTCTTTTTCCACTTTTTTTGGTGCTTTTTCTTTTGCTATAGATTCTGTTGATTCTGGAAGAGCTTTCATTTGAGCTTCAAGAGCTTTAACTGTAGCTTCTATTTCTTTTTGCATATTTTCCAATTTTCTCTGTTCTTCAATTCTATCTATTAGATATAATCCTACTATTCCAACCCCTGCACCTAATATGAATGAAGCTGGATTTGAGCAAAGTATTTTTCCTGCAACTCCTAATATACTCATTTTTTATCTACCTCCTCATAAGTTTGCTTTTAATTTTTCAAGAACTTCTTGTTGCTTTTGGATAATTTCTAACTTTTTTTCGATTTCCATTTTATACTGATGTTTTGCCTCTGCCACAACATCTTCCCAAAACTCCTGACCTTCTGCCATATTAGAACTTAACCATTGTTGGAAAGATATGACTTCTTTAGTTGCACCTACTAAAATTGGTTTTGCATCTTTTAAAAGTTTACCAACTACTACAATTCCAACTACTGTTCCAACGCCTGCAAGGAAATAATTTGTGGATATACAACCACCTATTGTTTTTCCAATTCCAAAAATTTCCATACTTTTGACCTCCTTTTTTATTCAAACTTGGCTTTTAAATATCTATTTATTCCCATTGTACATATGGCAAATGTTAAAAATCCTCTTTTTGGTCCCAGCCATAAAACAGACCAAAAAGCTTTTGTTACAGGATGTGTTATTACAACGTTACCATAATGGTATATTTCTTCTTTTCCAACTACAGGTTCTTCTTTTGTTTCCTTTATATTTTTTAAAATATATTCAAAAGTAGAATTTGGTTTAAACTCTACAATTACAGAAAGTGCTTTTCCTGATTTTAAGCTAATAATACCTGGAATATTTTTCATGTGTTTCATAAATTCATCTTTTTCTAAAAGATTATTAAACTTGATTCTAACTCTTCTATCTGTCTTTGAAACAATTTCCATCAGTTATATATCTCCATAGAACACTTTACAGTACTTAACAGGTTCTCCATGATATGTATATATGTTTCTCCAATCTTTATGAGAGATAAAACTTCTTTCATATAAGAAGGATTTTCAATTACATAAGTTAAAAGTATTCTTTTATTACTTTCTTCATAGGCTTTTAATATATTGAAATCTCTTTTTAATTTTGTTAAAAAGACATCAGTATTTTCTTTATTAGTAAATATATATTCATTAATATCCTCTAAAATTATTTCTGTCATTTTATTTAGATTTATAAGTGAGGTTAAAGAGTCTTTATTTACTATTTTTTCCAAATTGTCAGCTATAAATCTCAACTTTTCACTAATTTCTTTTAAGAATTTTAATTTAGTTCTGTCTAACTTATTTTTTGTAAGATTTAAGTTCTTAATTTCCTCTTCAAGAATTAAAATTTCATTCTTTATAATTTTTACATCATTTTCATCTCTATTATTGAAAAAAGCATTAATTGCAAAAGCGATATTTTCTATATCTTTTACTAATAAGTTTATATTTTTAGTTTTCATTTTGCCTCCCTTATATATTTTTAACTTAAACCATAATTTACAATTTAATTGTTAATTTTTTATTAAATTTTGTTAATATTTCTGCCTAAAAATTTCTCATCTAAATATTAATAAAGCTTAATATTTCCTTAATAAATTCTTAATAATATGTATGTATCTTATACAAAAAATAACTGACTAAAATTTGTAGGTTATCTTTATGAAAGATTTAATTTATGTAGTTGAGGATGACAAAAATTTAAATAATTTAATTACCTACAATATAAAAAAAGAAAATTTTTCAGTTAAAAGTTTTTATAGAGGTATAGATGTGTTACTTGCAGTAAAAAAAGAAAAACCAGATTTAATAGTATTGGATTTAAATTTACCAGATATAGATGGAGTTTATGTTGCAAAATTATTAAAATCTGATTCGGAAACAAAAAATATTCCAATAATAATGTTAACTACAAAAAGCAGTGAAACAGATAAAATAGTTGTTGGATTAAAAGTTGGTGCAGACTATATTTTAACAAAACCATTTTCTGTAAAAGAATTAATAATAAGAATAAAGAATCTTTTAGAAAGATATAAATATTTGAAAAAGAATAATCTTATCCGCATAAATGATTTAAAAATTTTTCCTGACAATTTTGAAGTAAAAATAAACAATAAAAACATAAAATTAACAACATCAGAATTTAAAATTTTATTGCATTTAATTAAAAATGAAGGAAAAGTTTTACCAAGGGACTACCTATTAAAAAATGTATTAAACTCTACAGCAGATGAGTCAAGTAGAGTCATAGATGTTCATATAAGAAGACTTAGGAATAAACTTGGAAAGTATGGTAAATATATAAAAACAGTAAGAAACATTGGATATAAATTTGAAATTTCAGATTAATCTAAAGAAAAAATACCCCTCTTTTAGAGGGGATACTGCAACTATTCTATAGTTTGAACCCAGTTTTTAAGGAGATGTCCGTTTTCCCAGAGGTCAATTTTAGGATTTTCAATTGATGAAGCAGTAATTAATATTTCTTCATCTTTAAATGCAACAGAAATAGGGGCTGCTCTTAATCCTTTAATAGTATAAAGTGTTTTATTATCTTTTAGTGTTATGACTGTTACAGTTTTATCATTTTTTCCAACTGCCAGTTTTGTTTTTTGTGGTGAAAGATTTGCAGAGATTACAGCCTCATTAAATTTAAAATCTTTTTCTACTGATAAGTCAGAAATAGAAAGTATTTTTGATGTTTTATCATTAGAAGCTGTAATCAAATTTTTACCATCTGATGATATTTCTAACGAATTAATTTTTCCTTGATGAACCTTTACACTTTTGACTATTTTGTCTGTTTTTGAATCTAATATGTAAATATTTCCACTTTCTGTTCCTATAAACACGTCTTTATTGTTATTTTTTGCAACGGTAATCCTGTCATTTATTTTGAAATTATCAATAATATTTCCAGTTTTAACATCAACCTTTTGGATTTCTCCATTTCTTTTTAAAAGATAGATTTTATTATCATCTTCTCCAAAGGCAACTGTAAAGACTTTCTCTGTATAGATTTTATTTAGAACTGGTGAAAGTGTTTTTACATTCCATACAAGAATTTTTGTTGCAGGTTTTGATTTGTCTTTTAGTTTATAAGCAAGGGCTTTTATTGGTTTTACCCCAGCTACAAAATTTTCATCTACAGATAGACTAAATCTTGTAAACTTGTCAAAATTTCTTACATCGTCAGGGTCATACAGAGAAAATTTCGGTTTTAGTTTAGATAAATCCCAGAAGTAAATTCCAGCTTTTCCCATAGTTACAAGTGTTTTGTGGTCTTTTGTAAACTCTATAGGTCCGTAAGCCTGAATTGGTGGAAGCTGAACAGGTTCAAGTATGTATGTTATATACTTTTCTTCACCTTTTTTGAATTTCAAAGTAAATTCACTTTCAAAAACATCTTTCTTTACTTTTATCGTGTGAATTCCTTCATCTAACTCAACTACTTTTGGTAGTGTTCCTATCTCTTTTCCATCTATATAAATAACTGCATCTTGAGGATTTGCGTTGAAATGTACAACAGCTTTTTCAAGGTTAACAAAAAGCTTCACCTTTTTTTTGTATTCTATTTTTACCTTTCTTGATGCACCAGCTTCCTGTGTTTTAAAAACAATAATATGTTCTCCAACATCTAATTTTGCAGTTAAAGGTGTTTTACCTATCGGGTATTTTCCATCTAAAACTATTGCACCTTGTGGTTTTGAGTCAGCTTCTAATATTCCTTTTGGTTTTGGATGGAATACAAGCTCTGTAGTTTTATCAAAATATACCCAGACGTGTTTTTTTGTTTCTACATCGTAAGGAGAAGTTGCTACAGTTATGTCATAGGCATCTTCTTTTAGTTCAAGGACTAACGGTGTTTTCCCTACGTATTTTCCATTAATATAAACATCTGCATTTGGAGGCTCTTTTATTACTAATTTTCCTTTACCTTCACATGAAGTTAAAATTATTGAACTTAATACAAAAAAGAAAAATAGATAGATATATTTTTTCACCTTGCAAACTCCTTAAATTATTTTATATTTATGTTAATATTTACTAACTCATATAAATATTGTAATATATTTTTTAACATTTGTATACCGAAAATTATATTATATATTTTCTTAGAATTTTATTGGAGGTAAATTTAGATGGCTACTTCAAATGTAACTTTTGAGGGTGTATCAAAGAAATATTCATTCTGGGATTTACATAAATTTACTATCCTCAGAAACCTTTCTTACGCAATAGTTACTCTGCTTGTCATTCTTATTCCTGTACTTAAAATAGTAAAAATTGACCTTGCCCATAATATGTCGTGGGTTTTAGGTAAAGAAACTACAGTTGAAGCTGGTTTAGGTCCTGTAATTATTGCATTAGGATTTTTTGCTATTGTTGTTGTTGTATTAAATTTAATAAACGGAAGGCTTTTTTGTGGATGGATTTGTCCTGGTGGATGGGTAGCTGAAATTCAGGAAAAATTTAGAAGATTACTTTTTGGTCCAAGGTCTTCAAAATCCCAGAGATTTGAGTATTTAGTTGTTACATTCTTAATGACAATCATATTTACATTAATATTTTTTAACTGGGTTACAGATTTAAGGGTTTTCTTATATAAAACAAATCCTGCTTTTATTCCTATGTGGCTTGCTTTTGTTGGTGGTGCAGGAATTATTTATTTTGAGTTATTTATAGGAAAAAGATGGTGTCGTGTATTCTGTCCAACAGGGATATACCAGAAAATAACACCACAAAACCACGTTTATAAAACAACTATGGCTTCATGGGCAAATCTTGAAGATTGCGGACACTGTAGAGAATGTATAAAAAATTGCCCTATGGCACTTGACCCAAGAAGAATGGCTTACATTAATGATTTCTACAAAGGTTTGCAGGCGTGTATCTCCTGTGGCTATTGTATAGATACCTGTAAGCAGGTAATGGTTCCACAAAATAAAGAACCTTTAATGGTATGGGTGAAAGAACTTCCTCCAAGAGACCCAGATTTTATAGAAGGAAAAACACATCACCATCATTAAAATTTTGCAGGGTTTATCCCTGCTTTTCACTTCCTCTTTTTCTGTTTATAATAGAAATAAGAGGTGATATTAAATGGATAAAATAACTGTTTATTTAGCAGCCGCATCATTTATCATTGTAAGTATTCTAATTATTTACTTTCTTTTCAAAGAGCTTAGAAACGTAGACAATGAAAAGTAATGGATTAAATTTATCTAACTAAAAATTTATTTAAGGAAGTTAAATTGAAAATAGATAAGATTGTAAATGACAAGCTAAATAATCTGTTTGAGATATCAACTTCTGATAATTTTACAATTGAGGCTGTTCATTACAGAGGTGATACACTGTGTGTATCTTCACAGATTGGATGTCCTGTTAAATGCTCCTTCTGTGCGTCAGGTATAAAAGGGCTTATAAGAAATCTTTCTTTTCAGGAAATTATTAACCAGTATTTTTTAGTCAAAGGAAAAGGTTATAACATTACAAATATTGCTTTTGCAGGGATTGGGGAACCTCTTTTGAATTTTGAACCTGTTATACAGGCTTTTGATTTTTTTAAAAAAGAAGGATTAAAAGTTAGTTTTTATACAAC
>JALSSE010000100.1 GCA_026984415.1 Hydrogenothermaceae bacterium
CATGTCAGAAATTTGGAATTTTAGTTGTTTATAAACAATATAAAAAATCAGGAGGGTTTTTAATGAAAAAAATAAAATTTCTAACACTTGGAACAGCAGTAGTAATAACAATGGCTGGCTGTTCTTCTAATTTAAATCATTTCTCAGATTATAAACCTATGCAAACAGAACTTAGAAATGCACCAGAATGGGTTAAAAAAACTGTTGGTAAATTTCAATCAAAAGCTTCTGCAAAGATAATTCATGATGAATTTGAATTAGCCAGAACAGAGGCAACTATTAGAGCTAAAACCAGATTAGCTGAGAGAATAAAATCAACAATTGTAAATGAGGTGTATAAAAAAACAAAGAAAAGTATCAAAAATGGAAATGGAGAAATAAAAGAAAATTTAAAGCAAATATCTACTTATTACGTAAATATGGCGTTGGTTGATGTTAAAGAAAAAGAACTATGGGTTTCTCCAAAAGGAAATGTATGGGTATTGTTAGAAGCAAATCCTGATTTTGTTCAAAATGCAATTCAAAAAGCAATAATAGACACTTCCGAAGAAAATTACGGTTTAAGTGATTAAATATGTCAGATTTTGTGGGTTTATTACGTTTATTAAATTTATAAAAAATTTTTGGGAGGTTATTTTCATGAGAAACATTTTAAAAACTTCAATTCTATTTTTAGGAAGCGCAGTAATTTTTAGTTCTTGCGGTGGAGGAGGTGGAAGTAATCCACTTGGAAGTTTAACTGGAGGAAACTCTATCAAATTAAAGTCCCTATCAGTACAGAAAGTAAATGGAGCAGATGAAAATCCTGTTATAAATCCTGGTGAAGAATTTTATATTAGATGGGATATTTCAGCTTCAAAAGACTATGGAATTGCATTTTTTGCAAGACCCGATTCTGAACCTGTTACATTAGAAAATAAAAATGTTGAATATTTTTACAATACAAATTGTATAGGAAATTTATTTAGCTGTTCAAAAGGAGTTAAATGCAAATACACAAAAGAAGAGAAAAACTACGAAACAAAATATTTTATACAATGTGTTAGCTATTCAAATATTCCCGGTTATGAAGGATGGCCTGAATATCCAAATTACGGTAAAAAGTTAATCAACCCATATAACACAAATTACATAGTTGCTGATGCTTATATTTGGATTTATGAATCTGATGGGGATATGTATAGAAAACATTCCACAAAAAGTATACCTATAACATTTTCACCATAACAATAGGGGGAGTATATGGGGGAGCAAAATCTACAACTTTTGAAATTTAAATTAGGAGGAAATTGTAAAATGAAAAAATCAATCCAATTTACTGTATTAGGTTTCACCTCTGCATTATTTATAACTTCCTGCAGTAGTGTTGATACATTTAGAACAGCATATACAGCCTATGAACATTACAAAGGTACAAAAGAAGCTGTAAAAGGCTATGAAAATTTGAAAAGTGCTGGCTCAATAGTAAAACTTAAACCTGTATTCTTACCTTACAAATACGTAAAAGTAGAGGTTAAATTAAGTAATGTTAAAAATAGAAATAATAAAGAAGTTGCAAAAGCATTAAAAGAAAACATTGAATATGGACTAAATAATTACTTTAAAAATTACGGTTTAGAGGATAAAAAAATTTGTGAAACTTCATGTGGAGAACCATTAATTATAATTAATTTTAAAGAAAAGAAATATAAATCTTTACTTCAAAAATGGGCATTAAAAGGAAAATACGGTGGTACAATACAATATATAGACGGAAAAACAGGAAAAGTTATATTAGAAGATAAATTTGGGAATGAAGAAACTTTTTATGATTTAGCAAAGGACATAAACAGAGCATTAGAGTTAAAAGTTTTTAAATCTGGATATGCCAGATATCAAAAAGATGTTAAAAAAGCAGAAGAATATGCAAATCAACATAACAAATATATGAAAAATAGAGACGAATCAAAGTTTGTTAATCCTAAATTTAAGAAAATATTAAGAAATACATAAAGAGGTAATTTATTTGAAATTTAAATATGTAAAAAGAAGTGCTAAAAATGCCTTTTTAAATGTCATTGGGAATTTTTTAAACCCGATGACTTTTTTTGTTTTAATTCTTTTTGTTATAGCTGTTTCGTGGATACCTGATGGTTTAAGTGGTGTTTTAAGTTTGTATTTTCCTGAAAGAATTATACACTTGATTCAGTTTGTAATTGGACTTCTAATACTTTTATTTCTTTTTTTAATAGGGAGTTACTTTATAAAACAAAGACAGCCTGTTATTGATGTTGAACTTGATAAACCTAAAAAAAGGAAAAATCTTATTTTATTTCTAAGTCCAAACAACGCAGATTTATCAAACGTTAAAAAAATAGAGGACTTCCAAAAAGTTAAAACTCCATGGCAGATGCCTATTGTAGCTATTCATTATCATTTGCCAGAATTGGAAAATATCTTTGTAATACTTTCTTCTATAAGCAAAGACCAATTCAGTGATTTTGAAAGTTTAGTAAAAAAATTATTTTTAGAAAAAAACTTGAATATTATACCTGTTGGAATAGATAAAGAAATAGATTTTGAAGATATGGAGCAGATAAATAAGATAGTAGAGGATACTTACGATTTTATAAAAAAAGAATTTGGAGCAAAAGAAAAGGATATTATAATAGATGTAACTGGTGGGCAAAAAATAGTAAGTATTGTAGGGGCAGTTCAAACTTTTAAATACGATAGAGAGTTTCAGTATGTATCAACATCAAATTATGAAGTTAAATCTTTTAATGTAAAATACTACGAGGAATAAAAATGTTTAATTTTGAATTTTCAAGGATAAAATTAGAGTTCCAGTCTTTAAATGAATTTAGAACTCCTTATTTTTTAGGCTCTACATTCCGTGGAATTATGGGAAGGAAATTAAAAAAAACAGTTTGCATAAAACCAAGTTTAGATTCCTGTAAAGATTGCGAGTTTAAAATGACCTGTCCTTATACAACAGTTTTTGAAACAGAAGCAATACTAAACCAACCTTCCAAATATGTTATGAAGCCAGAATTTTCAAATAGGAATTTAAAAGAAAATGAGATTTTAACTTTAGAAATGACACTTTTAGGAGAAACAGCAAACTACTGGGAATTTTTAATTAACTCTTTTTCTGGTGTACTAAATATCGGGAAAGAAAGATATATAAAACTGAAAGATATATATTTTTACCACGTCAAAGAAGAAAAATATCACCCTGTAAAAAGTTTTATACCAAAATTTGAAGCCAAGGATATATTAAATAAACGGACAGATAAAAAGAAAATTGAAACAAGATTTTATCCAACTTCTTTAAAAAATATGGGAAAAATTGTTAGATTTGATGAATTTAACAAAGATATTTTTATAAAATCTATTCTTTCCCGTGTTTCAGTTGTTTCCCAAAATTATGGAGAAAAAATAGAAAAACTTTTTATAAATAAGGAAAACTTCAACATTGGTTTACAAAATCTAAAACCTTCGCCATTGAAAAGATGGTCTAACAGAAAAAAGAAACATATGACAATTCCTGCTTTTGAAGGGGAAATAGTCTTAGAAGGGGAATTGAAGGAAATTTACCCTTACTTAAAGGTAATAGAAAACATAAACATTGGCAAATCTGTAAGTTTTGGGTTGGGAAACGTCAAAATAGAAAATTAGTTTAATTTTGGCATATGGGGGTTTTTCTTATTAACTAATCATCTATGAATTAATTTTATTGATTTTTGTAAAGATAATCTGTATATTTAAAATAGGGAAGGGGGAAGTATATTTTTTTATCTCAATATTCCTTTCTTCCACCATCTTTTAGATTTAATAATTTTAAGAAACATCCGAAATGTTT
>JALSSE010000101.1 GCA_026984415.1 Hydrogenothermaceae bacterium
ATCCTAAAGGGGAATTACTAAAAAGAATTGAAAGACAATTTGGAACAGTTGAAAAGTTAAAATCACTACTTGCAAAATTGTCTAAATCTGTTGTTGGTGCTGGCTGGGGAATTCTTGGATACCAGATATACACAGACAGATTAGTTGTAATACAATGTGAAGACCACCACCATTTAACCCAGTATGGTGTTATTCCTCTACTTGCTATTGACGTATGGGAACATTCTTATTATTTAAAATATAAAAACAAAAGGGGAAATTATGTTAATAAAATTATGGAAATAATTAACTGGGACGATGTTGCAAGAAGATTAGATGCAGTAACAAAACTAACGAAATAACTAATTTCTGGGGTTATACTAAGAAATCCACTTTAGATATAACCCCAACATCACCGCTTTCTTTTAAATAAATTGATGATTTTTGAAGTTTACCTTTATTATCAAATGTAAATGGTGTTAGTTCATTATTTAAGTATATTGCACCTATACCTATATTTTTCAAATCTAAAAGCCTGTCTTCATTTTCATTTCTAACCCATAATTTTAAATTGTTAAATACACTATCATTTTCATCTATCCAGTTATTTTTATCTTCATCAAACTGTTTAAGTTCCTTAAACCCATACCCTGTTTTTGCTCCAAAAAGTTCTGAACCATCATCAACTTTTCCATTATAGTTCTTATCAAATACTAAGAACCCATTTCCAGGTTTAAGTAGTGATACTTTTTCATCTTCACCATCTCCATTTAAATCAAAACTAAACTTTGAATCAGATAAAACATCTTCTAAATTTCCATCTAAATTAATGATTAATGGGTCAACAAGGGCAGCACTTCCAAATTTTAAATCAAGTTTTGTGTAATCTAACATTTCTCTATTTAAAGAAAAATTAATATCAAATTTTATTTCTCTACCATCTTTAGTTATTACTTTTCCATGGGCTTTAAAATAAACATCTTCCTTTTCATAGGATATTTTTTCGTATTTCAGTTCTCCTGCTATTTCTGGAATAGAAACGTTTGATTCTGGATTTGAAATTTTATTGTAATCTTCCATAGAAAGTAACTTGACCTTTTTTCCTGTTAATTTTTCAACAAAATATTTTATTATGAAAACTTTTAATTCATTTTCATCCATTGATTTTTCTTTAAGGTTAACCTGTTTTACATCAAGCTTTATATAATCTACATTTAATTGAATTTCCGAAGCTTTATTTTTTTCATTTTCAGAAGAAAATATTCTAAATTCAATCTTTTCATAATTAAAAGACATTTTTGAATATTCAGAACTGAGATTTATATCTGAACTTTCAATCTTCATAATAAACCCCATTAGGTTTTAGGTTTATTATCGGATTAAATAAAAATTATTTTATAGCCATTCTTTTTCCATTCTTCTTATATCTGGGAAAAGGAAATTTTCTTCTTCAAGGAAGTGGTCTTTTACAATTGTAAATGCTTTATTTGCATATTTGATAATATCTTCTTTAGTTGCTTTTCCCTGTTTAAATTCTTCAAAAGTATCTTTTAAATCCTGTACAGCTTCTCTTATTGTGTTATGACCAAAAATAATAGCTTCTTCATCATAATCTGGGTTTCTTTTTAATATCTCATCAACAAGGTCATTTTCTTCTTTTTCAGCGTGGTCTTCTATATCCTTTTCTAAAAAATTTATTATTTCTTCAACAAGCTCTTCTGAAAAATTTTCCTCAAGTTGTTTTTGAAATTCTTTTATTTTTTTGTTGTAAATCTGGTGTTCTTCTATCAGGTTTTCTATAAGTTCATTTAACATTTTATCCTCCTAATCTCAGCCTTACTGCAAGATAGATAATAATCAAACCTACCACAAGATTAATTACACCAAAAATTCTGGCAAACCTTTTAAGTTTTGGATTTTCTGCACTTTTAGGTCCAAAATACAAATCATGGGAAAAAGCTAAAATTACAGTTATTAAATAAAATCCAATTTTTAGTCTTAAAGTGCTGATATACTGGGAAGAACCGTGTAAAAGCTCTGACAAATCTACACCCATAAGGTGCATATTGTAAAGTCCTGTTAGAAGCAGTAAAGGAAGTCCTATAAATGTACCCCATAAACTATACCTTTTACCTACTTCCTGATAGGCTTCTGTTGAGATTGTAGGTGGAAGTTTTCTTACATAAGGAGATAAAACAAGAACCATAAAAAGCATCCCACCAATCCATAGAGATGCAAAAATTATATGTAAAGCAAAAATTAAAGCTTCCAATTTATCTCCATTATTTAGGACTTTTTGGTATTAAATATTAGTTTACACTAACTTTTGAAAATTGTAAAAAAATAAGGGCTTTTCAGCCCTTTTTACTTAAGTATCCTTATTCTTTTCCTGATTCTCCCAATACGTATGAGACGTATGAACCACCCACCACATTCCCTGCGGGATAAACAAATAAGCAACTGCACTGAACATTATTATATATTTCCAAAATGGGTCTAAAAAGTTTGGGGTTATCATCATCAGTGCAGCCCCAAACTGTAAAGCAGCAAATATGTATGAGATTTTTATATATTTTGATTTCTTAGAAATCCTACCTACTCCATACAGGAGGGTGTAAGTTCCTGCAAAGAGTATCATAAAAAACCCACTTAACATAATTATTAACAAATCACTGCTTGTAAGTAAATTATGCATGGCTTACCTCTGCTTCAGGAAGAACTTCAAGTTCTTCTTTGTTTTTACCTATTGTAAGTAAATCAATAATTAAGAAAATATACCCAACAAAGAATATAAATCCAAATCCAAGTCTCCACAACATAGCTTCAGCCATCCAAGGATGTAGCTGTGCATCAATGTAAGCCTGCCAACCACTTCCACCAACAGCCCTTTCTATTTCTGTTTGTGCAAATCCTGCAACCATTAAAGAACCTACCATTCCCACAATACCAACAATCATTAACACATAAGCCCACTTCCACAGTTTACTATCAAACACGTATTTTTCCTCAGGGTCTCTAACCTTTTGAATCATTATATAAGCTACTGCAAGGTTTGTAGCAACATAAGCTCCAAAGAATGCCATATGTCCGTGGGAAGCAGCTAACTGTGTTCCATGGGAGTACATATTTATTTGAGGTAATGTTTGCATAAATCCCCACACACCAGCACCAAAAAAGTTTCCAAAAGCCTGTGCAAATATCCAGAATAAAGCTGGTCTGTTAACAGTTCTTAATTTATGTGCTCCTGCATCGTAAATAGCGTGGATAATCATAGCAACAAGTGGTAAAGGTTCAAGTGCAGAGAAAAATCCACCAATTCCTAACCAGTATTCAGGAGTTCCTATCCAGAAATAGTGGTGTCCTAACCCTAAAATACCTGTACCAAAAACAAGGAAAACTTCTAAATAAAGCCAGCCTTCAACAATTTTTCTTGGTGTTTTTAAAACGTACATCAATGCAAGTGCCATAATTGAACCGATAAGAACTTCCCATGTAGCCTCAACCCACAGGTGAATTACCCACCACCAGAAATACTGGTCTACAGAAATATTTGCAGTGAAAAACATACCAGCAAGGTATAAACCAGCAAGTGCTATAAGGTCAATAATCAAAACACCCATAATACCTGTTAGTTTTTTAGCAGCAATGACAGTTGCAACAACATTGTATAAAAATACTAAAACAACCACTACAATACCTATATCTGCCCACCTTGGAGCCTCTATATACTCCCTACCTTCATTTATAAACCAAAGTGAAATCTGATTACCAGGACCTATTTGAATAAATAAATAAACAAGTACAACAACAGTTACAGCTGCAACCAAAATAAAAAATGCCAGCTTACCTAATTTTATACCTACCGTTTCTCTACCTGTTTCAATAGGTAAAAACCAGTAAACAGCCCCAATGAATCCAAGTAAAAGCCACACAACCATTGCATTAATATGAAGAATTCTTCCAATATTGAAATCTAAAATCCCAAAAAGAAAATCTGGATTAATATACTGATAGGCAATTAGAAGTCCAAATAAATTTTGGGCTCCAAATAAAATTAAACCTACAACCATGTACCATAAACCTAATTTTTGTGATTCATACAAACCTTGTTTAGTCATTTTTAACCCTCCATTTTGTTAGGATTACTTTAATTATTTTCCAGTTGCCAAGTATTCTGCTAAAGCGTGAAGTTTATCATCAGGTAGATTTTCCACCTTTTTGAGAAATCTTTTCATCATTGCTTCTTTTTTAGGGTCAACAATAGCTGGATGTTCTCCTTTTAAGTAGGCAACCATTTTATTAACATCTCCCTTATAAACTTCTGCAATATGTTTCACAGAAGGACCAACAGCATTAACAGTTTCTTTGTGGCACATTGTACATCCTTTTGATTTGAAAATTGCCTTTCCATCAGAAGCAAAAGAAGAACCTGCCAGTACAGCTATTCCTAATATACCTAAAATAATTTTCTTCATAACCTAAACCTCCTTTTTATGAGTTATCTGCTTTAAAGTGGTCAGGAAATCCATTTGTATCTATTGCAGACATCCATTTTAGATAAATAACAATAGCTTTTGCCTCTTCATCTGTTATTCCTAAATCAGGCATTTTTCTCTGGAATGTTGGATACTGGTCTGGATGCTGTATCCATTTTGCCATTGCTTCTTCTTTAGTTTCAGCCCCAACCATATCTTTTATTAAAAGGTTCCATTTTGGGTCTAACCACGATTTTGTAAGGTCTGGAGCATAATAACCCCCATTTCCTAAAAGTGTGTGGCAGTCCATACAGGCTTTACTCTGTATAGTCATTTTTCCTTTTTCTAACCATTTCATTGCTTCTTCTTCACTCCACACTTTTCCAAAAATTGGCTCTTCTCCTTCAACTTTTGGAACATACCACCTTTTCTGTTCATCGTAAACATAGGTGATTTTTTTGTTAATTACTGTTGCTTCAGGAACTCTTCCATTACCCATTTTTATACTTGCAAGGGTATCAAATGTCAGAATCAAAAGGAAAGTAACCATTACAAGAGATGTAACAATTGCGATATTTTTCCAGAATCTTGGTTCAATCCAACTGCTTCCTCTTGTGAAGATTACACCAAGAATCAACGAGATAAAAATCGCTGCAACTGTGACCTCAAGCCATCCAAACTCCATGACCAAACCTCCTTATGAATTTTAATTATGTAAAAAACTTCTTTAGCTCTTCTCTATTTTTCACTATGAACTTGTTACCTTTTTTCTCTAAAATCCCCATATTTTTAAATTTTCTTATCACCCTTGATAGTGTTTCTGGTGTGAGATTTAGGAGTGAGGCTATTTTTGTGTGTTTTAACTGGTTAAAAAGTTCTTCATCTTCATAAAGGAATTTGGCAACCCTTGATGTTGCATCTAAAATAAAGTTTTCAGAAAATGCATTCTCAATAACCTTTATTTTAGCAAGTAAAGACTGGACAATAGAAAAGCAAATTTCTGGATTTTTTAAAAATTTCGCTTCAAATTTATCATAATCTATCTGTAAAACTACCCCATTTGTTTCAAATTCAGCGTTTGCAGGGTATGGGAAACGGGTTAGATTTGCAACTTCAGCAATTAGAGAAACAGGACATAAATAAGTTATAGTAACTTCTTTTCCTCTTGCATCAACTTTATAAATCCTAACAACACCTTTGATTAGGAGATTTAGATATTTTGGCTCTTCCCCTTCATAAAAAAGGACTTCTCCAGATTTTAATTTTTTTATCCTTGAAATTTTTTTTAAATCTTCAATCTGTTCTTCATTTAGATGTCTAAATAAAAATACATTTTTAAGAATTTCTTCTATATCGTAAGGTTCCACTGCCAACTCCGATTTTAGTTTCATTACATTTTACCATCCACTTAAATTGTGAACCTGTTCGACCATAAATAACATATAGTAATAGTAATAAATATAAAAAATATATTTTCATTGATTTAAATCAATGAAAAACATATTCTTTTCGGTAAATTTAATAAAATCATGAATTAAATTATGATTTAAATCATTATACATAATAAATATATTTTTGTAATTAGTTTTGCAAAATACCGCCTGCTAAAAGGGCGGAATATAAATACTTTAGCCCTGTTTACAATCAGGTAAAAGGAGAGTAGGATGGGTAGCTCATTAGAAATTTCAAGGAGGGATTTTCTTAAAACAGCAGCTGCTGTTTCTGCAGCAATTGCTGCTGGTGTTGAAGTTCCAGAAGAAGCTCTTGCGGCAGTTCACGAAGCTGAAAAAAACTGGAAGTGGGACAAAGCAGTTTGTAGATTTTGTGGAGTTGGATGTGGAATTATGGTTGCAACTAAAGATGACAGACTTGTTGCAGTAAAAGGTGACCCGGAAGCTCCAGTTAACAGAGGTTTAAACTGTATTAAAGGTTATTTTAACGCAAAGATTATGTATGGAGCTGACAGACTCAAAACTCCTTTACTCCGTGTTAATGAGAAAGGGGAGTTTGATAAAAACGGAAAATTCAAACCTGTATCGTGGCAAAAAGCATTTGAAGTTATGGCAGAACAGTTTAAAAAAGCTTATAACGAATTAGGACCAACTGGAGTTGCTATATTTGGTTCTGGACAGTACACAGTTCAGGAAGGTTATGCAGCGGCAAAACTAATGAAAGCAGGATTTAGAAGTAATAATATTGACCCGAACGCAAGACACTGTATGGCAAGTGCAGTTGCTGCATTCATTCAGACATTTGGTATTGATGAACCAGCTGGCTGTTATGATGATATAGAACTGACAGATACCATCGTTACATGGGGAGCAAATATGGCTGAATGCCATCCTATTCTGTGGTCAAGGGTGGCTAATAGGAAATTAAGTGACCCTGAAAATGTAAAAGTAGTTAACCTTTCAACATTCAGAAACAGATGTTCTGACCTTGCAGATATGGAAATAATATTTAAGCCCCAAACAGACCTTGCCATCCAGAATTATATATTAAGGGAAATAGTAAATGACAATGCAATAGATTGGGATTTTGTAAATAAATACTGTGTATTCGCAACAGGGTTTGTAGATGTAGGATATGGAATGAGAACTCCAGAAGCTGCTAAAAAGTTAGGTTATAGTGAGAAAGAATTAGAAACAATAACAAAACAAAAATACAAAATAGTCACAAAAGAAGAAGCCAGAGCAATGGCTTACCTTGGTTTAAAGCCTGGACAAAAAATGGAAATGAAACATGCAAAAGCAGCTGGAAAACACTGGATAATTACTTTTGAAGACTTTAAAAAAGGAGTTGAACCATATACATTAGATTTTGTTGCGGAACTTGCAAAAGGAGACCCTGATGAATCTTTAGATGAATTCAAAAATAAATTAAAAACCCTTGCAGAACTTTATAAAGATAGGAACAGAAAGATTGTTAGTTTCTGGACAATGGGATTTAATCAGCATAACAGGGGAACATGGGTAAATGAACAAATTTACGCAATCCATTTATTACTTGGTAAACAGGCTAAACCTGGAAGTGGGGCATTTAGTTTAACTGGACAGCCTTCTGCCTGCGGAACAGCAAGGGAAGTTGGAACATTTGCCCACAGACTACCTGCTGATATGGTTGTTTTCAATCCTAAACACAGAAAAATATCAGAAAAAATCTGGAAAATACCTGAAGGAACGTTAAATCCAAAAGTTGGCTCACACATAGTAAAAATAATGAGAGATTTAGAAGATGGAAAAATAAAATGGGCATGGGTGCATGTATGTAATCCATGGCAGGACACAGCAAATGCAAACCACTGGATTAAAGCAGCAAGGACTATGGACAACTTTATAGTCGTTTCTGATGCTTATCCGGGAATATCTGCAAAAGTGGCAGACTTAATACTTCCAAGTGCAATGATTTATGAAAAGTGGGGAGCTTATGGAAACGCTGAAAGAAGAACACAACACTGGAGACAACAGGTAACTCCAGTAGGAGAAGCCATGCCTGATGTATGGCAGATAGTAGAGTTTTCCAAATTCTTTAAATTAAAAGAAGTGTGGAAAGACTGGACTTTACCTGACGGCACTCAACTTCCTAATGTTTTAGATAAAGCTAAAGCTATGGGCTACAGTCCTGAAGATACATTATTTGATGTTTTATTTGCAAATGATGAAGCAAAAAGCTATAAATGGCCTGACCCTATTGCTATGGGACATCCAAATACAGAAGCTGAAGGAGACAAAAGAAAAGTCAGGGGAAGTGATGGAAAACCATTTGAAGGATACGGATTCTTTATTCAAAAGTACCTTTGGGAAGAGTATAGAAAATTTGGTTTAGGACATGCACACGATTTGGCTGATTTTGATACATACCATAAAGTTAGAGGATTAAAATGGCCTGTTGTTGATGGGAAAGAAACAGCGTGGAGATTTAATACCAAATATGACCCTTACGCAAGGAAAGCCAATCCTGATGGAGAATTTGCATTTTACGGTCCAGCTTTAAAAGCACTTCCAAAAGGTGATTTATTTGGACCAAAAACAAAAGAGAAATACAGTTTAAAAAACAGAGCAAAAATATTCTTTAGACCATATATGGAGCCACCTGAAAAGCCAGATGAAGAATACCCATTCTGGTTCTGTACTGGAAGGGTTCTTGAACACTGGCACACCGGTACAATGACAATGAGGGTTCCCGAACTTTACAGGGCAGTTCCTCAAGCACTTTGCTTTATGAATCCGTCTGATGCACAAAAATTAGGACTAAAAGATGATGATATTGTATGGATAGAAAGTAGAAGAGGTAGGGCAAAAGCAAGAATAACAACCAGAGGAAGAAACAAACCACCAAAAGGTTATGTATTTGTTCCTTTCTTTGATGAAAGGGTATTCGTAAATAAAGTATGTTTAGACCACACGTGCCCTATTTCTAAAGAAACAGATTACAAAAAAGCTGCTGTAAAAATTTATAAAGCTTAGTGTAGAGGAAAACCTTGGAAAAAGGTACTAAACACAGCTTAAATAGAAGGAAATTCATCATAACCTCAGTTCAGGCAGTAGGTTTAAGTATAATCGGTGGGTTGGTTTGGGGGGCTTATGTTGGAGAAGCAAAAAGCTCCCCTGTTGTTTTACGTCCACCAGGAGCATTAAAAGAAGAAGATTTTGTAAAAAAATGTATTAAATGTGGCTTATGTGTAGAAGCCTGTAGACACAGACCTAATAATCCTGATAAAAGCCACAAAACAGCAACTTTAATGTTAGGAGCACCTGGAGGACATAAACCTACAAAATCTACACCACATATATACCCAGATAAAGTTCCAATAGGTACGCCATATTTTGTTCCAAGGGAAATTCCATGTTATATGTGTACAGATATACCGTGTGCAGTTGCATGTCCTACTGGAGCTTTAGACACAAATAAAGTTTCAACTATCAAAAAAGGAAAAAAAGTTTTAGACATTAACAAAGCTGAAATGGGACTTGCCATAATAGACATGGAAACCTGCATAGCTTTCTGGGGAATACAGTGTGATGCATGTTATAGGGCATGTCCTGTTATTGATAAAGCTATTACTGTTGAATACATGAAAAATGAAAGAACTGGAAAACACGCATATTTAGTTCCTGTAGTCCACAGTAAATACTGTACAGGTTGTGGTATGTGTGAACATGCATGTGTTACAGAAAAACCATCTATATTTGTACTTCCAAGGCATTTAGCAACTGGAAAAGCAGGTTCCCATTATGTTAAAGGATGGGAAAAACAGATAAACGTAAAACTAAAGCCACAAACAACTACAAAAACGAAAAAGAGCGAAAAAAGCCCTGAAGAATACCTTAATTCAGAGGATTTATTAAATGATTTCTAATCCTGTATTAAAGTTTTTGTATAAGCACAGGTTTCTACTTTCAAGAAGAATAGTGCAGGTATCTATACTTTTCCTATATTTTGCCGGCAATGCTTTCGGATGGACTTTACTAAAGGGAAATCTCAGTACTTCTTTATTTATGGAAAAAATTCCTTTTGCTGATCCTTATGCAGTACTACAGATGTTTGCAGCTGGAGCTTTACTATCAATTGATGTAATGATTGGTGCATTTTTAATACTTTTCTTTTACGCAGTAATTGGAGGAAGGGCTTTTTGCAGCTGGGTTTGTCCAATTAATATGGTTACAGATTTGGCAAACTGGATAAGGAAAAAACTAAAGTTAGATAAAGATGAATGGCAGTTAAGGTTCAGCCGTAAAACAAGATACTGGATATTAGGTTTAAGCCTTATTCTTTCATTTATTATTTCAGTTCCCGTATTTGAATTTATAAGTCCAATATCAATGTTCCACAGGGGAATTGTATTTGGAATGGGTTTAGGCTGGACTGCTGTTTTAGGTGTATTTTTATTTGAACTTTTTGTAACTAAAAACGGCTGGTGTGGACATTTATGCCCCCTTGGTGCCTTTTATTCTTTAGTCACAGCAAAAAGTGCCATAAGGGTTTACCACTACCAACCAAACTGTACTTTATGTATGAACTGTAAAAACATATGTCCTGAAAAACAGGTTCTACCAATGGTAGGGAAAGAAAATGGATTTGTCATTTCTGGAGAATGTATAAACTGTGGAAGATGTATTGAAGTGTGCAATGATGATGCTTTACAGTTTGCAGTAAGGTTTTTACCACCAAAGGGTAAAGAAAAAATGCCAGCAGAAGCAAATACTAATTAAATAAGAAAATTAGGAGGGTTTTATAATGAAAAGACAACTACTTTTATCATTAACTTCATTCTTTTTAGTAATTGTATCAATTTATTTTGTAGGATGTGCCTCCCAAGGAACAACTACCCAAACAAGTGAAAAATCAAATGGAATCTCTGAAAGTGAACTTGGCTTAAGGAAAGCTGATGTTTCAACAGAACAAAAAGTAAATTTACCACCTGTAAAATACACAGAAGAACAACCAGGAACTGGGAAAACTTTACCTGTATCTTATCCAACAGCTCCACCTCAAATTCCCCACAGTGTAGAAGGTTTAGTACCTATAACAAAAGATAACAACGCATGTTTAAACTGCCATTCCCCAGATGTTGCAAAGGATATGGGGGCTACACCTATACCTGAATCACACTTTATTGACCCAATTACCCATAAAAAATTAGACCATCTTGCAGGTGCAAGATTTATGTGTACAACGTGCCATGCTCCACAGGCAAATGCAAAACCTTTAGTTAAAAATGTATTTAAATCAGCCCAATAAGGAGTAAAACTTGAATAGAAGAAAATTTTTAAAAGGTTTTCCAGTATGGGCTTACTCAACGATAAATGGGGATGTAGAGGAAAAACTCTACATCCGTCCCCCTTACAGTGAAAATGGAGATTTCTCTAAATGCATAAACTGTGATGGTGTATGTGCAACTTACTGCCCAGAGAAAATAATAAAAATAGCTGACGATAAAACACCATACTTAAGTTTTGAAAAGAGGGGATGTACATTCTGCGAAGAATGTGCGAAAGTCTGCCCTGAAGGGGTTCTTAGAATTGATGATAAAAATAAGAAAAAAATAAATGCCACTGTTGAGATAGAGAGAACAAAATGTGTTTCGTGGCATGGAACTATCTGCAATTCCTGTAGTGATGTATGTCTTGACAGTGCTATAAAATTTGAAGGTTTATGGAAGCCTGAAATAAAAGAAGAAAAGTGTACTTCCTGTGGATTTTGCATAACAGTCTGTCCTGTCAATGCAATAAATGCAACTCCAATAAAAAGGGTAAGCTAAATTGAAAAAGATAGTAGCTTTAGTTTTTATAATAAGCTTTACAGCATTTGCAAAAACGAATACTGTAAAACCTTCATTTATACTGAAAACTTCTGCAGGAAATACAGATGCTGTTTACTCAAACGGTAAACTTTACGTGGGGACAGAATTAGGAACAGTAGAGATTTTTGATATAAACAAAAAGAAAGAAATTAAAAAAATAAAAATTCCAGAAATACCAAACTTTTTTGAAGAGTTTTATCCACCAAAAGTTTACTCTGTTGATATAAAAGATGAAAAAATACTTATACTTGCTGAAGAAGAGGGAGGTTACTCATCACTGTACATATACCAGAAAGGAAAATTAAATAAGATTATTTCTAAAAAGAATAAACTAATAATTAAAAAAGCTAAGTTTATATCAGACAATCTTGTTCTGTTAGGGCTTTTAAGTGATGAAATAATTTTATTCAACACAAAAACAAAAAAACAACTATACAGAAAACAGGTTAGCAGTTCCTCCTTCTCAACATTCGCTTTAAGCCCAGATAAAAATAAAGTAGCAGTTGTAACAGAAGGAGGAATTATATATTTAGTAAATACATCAACAGGGAAAACCCTAAAAAAAATAGAAAACACCCACGTTGATAAGATATTTTCAATAGATTACAAAGACAATAAAATAATTACAGGTGGAAGGGATAGAAGGGTTTACATTCATGATTTAAAAAGTAATATTTCAATTAGGTTTAATGCAGATTTTTTTGTTTATGCAGTAGGATTAAGTCCTTCTGCAGAAAAAGGAGCTTACCAGTTAAATGAAAATGCAGATGTAGCAATTGTAAATTTAGAAACAAACAAGACAACTGAAATTTTAAAAGGTAATACAGCACCTTTAACAAAAATAATATTTATAGATGATACAAATATCATAACATTTGAAGAAAGCCCCAAAATTTATTTCTGGAGGGTAACACCATGAATATATCAAGTATTGTAGTAACAACTTCTCCAAAAAACCTGCAAAAAGTAGTTAAAAATCTTGAAGAAAGCGGGCTTTGTGAAATTCATTTCATAGATGAGAAAGGTAAAATCATAATCACAATTGAAGGGGAGAATGTAACTGAAGAGGTTTCCAAAGTTAAAGAGATTGAAAACATGCCTTTTGTACTGACAGCAGACCTTATGTACTCATACAGTGAAGAAGAACTGGCAAATGCCATTGAAGAATTCCACAAAGTTGAAGAATTGGTACCAGATGTACTTAAAGATGAAGGAATATGTGCTGAAGATATAGATTATCAAGGAGATTTAAAAGGAAAATTATGATGGACAAAACATTTGCAATGTTCATTGAAACAGAAGTTCCAAAAAATGAGGTAATTATTTCAAGGACAGACTTAAAAGGAATAATTACCTATGCCAATGAAACATTTGCAAAAATATCTGGATACGAAATTGAGGAACTTATTGGCAAACCACATAATATTATCCGTCATCCAGATATGCCAAAATCTGTATTTAAAGAGCTATGGGAAACAATTCAGTCAGACAAAGTATGGAGGGGATACGTAAAAAATTTAAGAAAAGATAAAGGTTTCTACTGGGTTTACACAGAAATTTCAGGTATTTACAAAGATGGGAAAAAAGTAGGATATAAATCTATGAGAAGCTGGATTGATAAAGAAACCAGAATTAAATGGCAAAACATCTACGATGAAATGAGAGAAAAGGAAGGCGGAAGTGTAAGAACTGTGATGTATTTAAAAGCAGATACCTATAAAAATTTAGAAAAACTATCAAAGGAACAAAATGTTTCAGGGGAAAAAATAATTGAAAATCTATTAAATACTTTACTGGAGGGTTAGAAGATGAAAAAACTGAAGTTAGCACTCAGCGGAATTTTAGCAGTACCAACTTTCGCAATGCTTCCTATGGGAAGTCAAACACAAGCACAGGCTCAGGAAATGCAGACAGCACCATTCTTTGAAACACTAAAACCGTACCTAATTTTCAGACCAAGGTACGAGTTTGTGGATGACAACATCCACGACAACGCAAATGCATTAACAGTAAGAACTGTTATCGGTTCTAAACTAATCAGCATTGGTGGAGTAAAAGGTTTAAACGCTCAGATTGAAGCAACAAATGTAAGTGCTTTAATTGACAACTACAACTCCACATCTGCAGCAGGAAATAACGATACAAGATACGCTATTGTTATTGACCCACCTACTACAAGAATTACACAGGCAAACATCTCCTACACAACAGGAAAAACAACATTTATAGTTGGTAGAAAAATGGTAACCCTTGATAACCACAGGTTTATAGGTAATGTTGGTTGGAGACAAATGCCTCAAACTTTTGGAGTAATTGCTGTAATAAACAATTCCATTAAAAATTTTAATCTCTTAGCTGCATTAGTTTATGAAAGATTAGGAATTAAAGATGAACTTAACAAAAGCTGGAAATTAGCAGATGCTCCAATTTTACTACACGGTGCGTATTCAGTTTCTAAAGCTCTAAAAATAACAGTTTACGACTATATGCTTACAGATATCCACGATACTTATGGAGTAAGGTTAACTGGATTAAAAAAAGCATCAAAATCAACAAAATTCAGCTATGTCTTAGAATACGCATGGCAGGATGACCCAACAAAAAGAGACAACTGGAACAGTTCAACAAATAACATTGATTCTTACTACTATGATATTGGTTTAAATGTTTACTCATCTGGGCTAATTTTTGGAGCAAACTACGAAGTACTTGGAGAAGCAAGAGGAAATGCCACACAGGGTTTTTCTACTCCACTTGCAACAGCTCATAAATTCCAAGGTTGGTCAGACGTGTTAATTGGAAAAGAGTTAAATGGTGATACTAATGGATTAAAAGATTTACTTTTAACAATAGGTTATGCAACTAAAAAAACAGGAAAACTGCTACTGAGATTCCACAAGTATGACTCAAAAGTAAACAGCCTTGATTACGGAAAAGAGTTTGAGTTCCTGTATGTCAAAAAAATAACAAAAAGGTTAGGGCTTTTAGTAAAAGGTGCTTTATATAAGGCAGGTGATGACTATGGATATGGATATCCATCAAATAGAGAAGACGTTACAAAGACATGGTTCCAGTTAACGTATAAATACTAATTAAAAACTTTAAGGAGGGTAAAAGCATGAAGCTACGAACATTTATCACAACCGTTGGAATTGCAGGGATTCTCTCTGCAGGATTTTTCAGTTCAGCTACAGCAAAAGATAAACTTCCACCACTTTCAAAAGATGAGTTAAAAAAGGCTCAACAGATTTACTTTGACAGATGTGCAGGTTGCCACGGTATGTTAAGGAAGGGGGCTACTGGTCCAAACTTAGAGCCAAAAACACTTAAGAAAAAAGGTTTAAACCTTGAAGCAATTAAAGCATTTATCTACTATGGAACTCCCGGAGGTATGCCTGACTGGGGTAAACAGGGTGTTATGTCTAAAGAAGAAATAGAACTTGTTGCAAAGTATTTATTTTATCCTCCTGCAGAACCTCCTATTATGTCATTAGAGCAGATGAAAAGAACATGGAAAGTATTTGTTCCACCAGAACAAAGGCCTAATAAACCAGCCCACTCAAGGAACTGGAAAAACTTCTTTGGTGTAATACTTAGAGATGTAGGTAAAGTAGCAATTGTAGATGGGGATACTAAAGAGTTAGTTAATGTAGTTGATACAGGTTTTGCTGTTCACATTTTAAGGTCTTCAGCTTCTGGAAGATATTTCCTTTCAATAGGTAGAGACGGAAAAACAACCTTAATTGATTTATGGCTTCCTGTTCCAGACAAAGTAGCTGAAGTTAAAACATGTTATGACGCCCGTTCTGTAGATGTTAGTAAATATGAAGGTAAATTTGGAAATTACAGAGACAAATATGTTGTTACAGGTTGTTACTGGCCTCCAAGCTTTGTAATTATGGATGGACAGACCCTTGAACCTTTAAAAATTGTTAATACAAGTGGATACACTTACGATACAAATGAGTACATTAGGGAAGCCCGTGTAGCTTCAATCGTTGCATCACACGACAAACCTGAATGGGTTATAAACATTAAAGAAACTGGTCAAACATGGCTTGTTAACTACGAAGATTTGAAAAATTTAGATATTACTATGATTGATGCTGAAAGATTTTTACACGACGGAGGTTGG
The DNA here is from genome assembly GCA_026984415.1 of Hydrogenothermaceae bacterium. The sequence goes on from JALSSE010000101.1 coordinate 15,893, forward strand.
GACTTTTCTAAAAGATACTTCCTGGTAGCTGCTAACATGAGAAATAAAGTGGCTGTTATTGATACAGAAGAAGGTAGACTTGAAGCTATAGTTGATACAGGAGTAAAACCTCATCCAGGTAGAGGTGCAAACGTTTACAACCTAAAATACGGACCTATCTGGTGTACTGGACATATAGGTGAACCTTCTATTGCGTGTATTGGAGTAGATAAGAGAAATCACCCTGAATACGCATGGAAAGTTGTTAAAAAGATAAAACTACCTGGAAAAGGTGGCGGTAACCTGTTTGTAAAAACACACCCAAGGGCTAAATACATGTTTGCAGACAGAGCTATTAACCCTGACCCTAAACTACAAAGGTCTTTCCATGTGATAGATAAGCAAACATTAAAAGTAGTTAAAACGATAGAAATTCCTAAAAAATACAAAGGTAGAGCAGTTCACCTTGAATTTAACGACAAAGGTGATGAAGTATGGGTTTCTGTATGGGGTAAGAAAACAGAACCTACTGCAATACTTGTTTACGATGCAAACACACTAAAACTTAAAAAAGCCATTACAGGAGATTGGGTAAGAACTCCAACTGGTAAATTTAACGTATACAACACAATGAGGGACGTATATTAATGAGAATTCTCGCAATCCTGCTGCTACTAACTTGTTTTGTTTCCCCTTTCCTCTTTGCTGAGGAGGGGGAAACCCTTTATAAAAAACACTGTGCAGTATGCCATGGAGAAAACAGGTTAGGTAAAATAGCACCGCCATTACTTCCTCTTTTTCTAAAAAAGAAAACAGATGAAAAGCTATTTAGGATTATAAAAAATGGATTACCTGCTACACAAATGCCTTCTTTTAAAGATTTATCCAACAACGAAATTAAAAAAATAATATCCTACATAAGAAAACCTGCTGATGTTAAATGGTCAGAAAAAGAGATTAAAAAAAGTATTAACCTCTCAAATTCTAAACCTAAAAATTTAGGAATTAAAAATATAAAAAATCTCGTAGCTGTTGTTGAACAGGGAAAAGGTAAAGTCTGGATAATGGAAAATAAAAAAATCCTTGATAAATTCAATTTTAAAAATGTCCATGGAGGAATTAAATACAGTTCAGATGGTAAAAAACTTTTTGTTCCATCAAGGGATGGTTGGATTGGAAGATATGACATTAAAGAAGGTAAATTCTACGGAAAAGTTAGAGCCTGCATTTACCAGAGAAATATAGCAGTATCAAGAGATGGAAAATACATTATCTCATCTTGCTGGCTACCTGAAAAAATAGTGATTTTAT